>DATIET010000315.1:0-9968 GCA_035455615.1 Thermodesulfobacteriota bacterium | reverse complement strand
GGACACTATGTGTCCAGCGTGAAAATCTTTCAGCTTCCCATTTGAAAGATTTTAGCTTAAACATAAGATTTTCAGCAAATTATGTAGAGTCTTTTCGGAAACCACACTACGTGTGTGATTTTTGCTTCTTTGTATCCAGACTAAGAAGAAAGAATGTTTTTCCTTTTTGTCATTCCCGAATGTCTTTATCGGGAATCTCGTCTTTTTTCTTTTAATTCCCTCCTTTAGCAAAGGAGGGATAGGGAGGATTTGTAGTTATCCGTCCTTGCGAGGGAGCGTTTTATCTCGGCGTAGCCTTCAGGCGAAGCCGGATGCGACTGCGGCAATCTCGTCTTTACTCTTTAACTCCTCCCTTTAGTAAAGGGAGGTTGGGAGGGATTTTTAATTTTTGTCATTCCCGACCACGATCGGGAATCCATTTCTTTATTCTTTAATCTTTAATCCTGCATCTTGTATCGTGTATCGTGTACCCCGCATCACTTCTGAAGGAGCGAGTTCCCGGGTCAAGCCCGGGACAGGCCAGCCGCGACCCAACCCCGCTCCTTCCTTCCGTAAAGCAAACAACCTGCGAAACGCTGTATTTTACAAAATCCGGTGAACTTTTGGACACCTTTTGGTGTACTCTTGAACTGGCGGGGATTATTTCAATTGAGGAGGTCCATCTTTATCATCCTGTTCCTGAGGGCTTCTTTGTAGCACTCATTTTCCCGGCAACAGAGGTCCGGTTTTAGTAATTCCGCTCAAGGGTTGTCCAGCCGATGTAGAAGTTAGCTTTTCCTCAACACCCTTCTCATCGCTATAAGTACGGGAATCAGCAGGTATAGCGGAAAAGAAGTCGAACCCCCCGCTGGCGCAATAGAGCATCCGCCCCCTTTGAACTCGGGACCGTCGGGAACGCCGTCGTTGTCAGAATCCGTATCCTTGTAATCGGGCGTCCCGTCCCCGTCCGTATCGACAGGGTTCTGTGGGTCAGGCCCTGCTTCGGCGCCATCTGGTCTCCCGTCGTCATCCGAATCCGTGTCGAGCGAGTCCTTGACGCCGTCCCCGTCCGTATCCTGGCTGCCCTCGACCGCATCAGGGATAGAATCATCGTCGCTGTCGCCCGGCCCGATGGCTATAAAGAACGGGGCTGCGGAAAGTCCCTGCACCGTACCGGTAACGGAATTATTCGAAGTATCTATGACGGAGAGTTCCATCTCGTTGCCGCCGACGTAGACGTTTCCGCCGTCGGGCGTTATGGCTACTATGGACGGTTGCGTGACTATGTCGCTCGATATCGTTGAAACAGTGCAGAGAGGCCCGCAGGACGACACTTCGAACGTAGATACCGAGCCGCCGTTCATGTTGGCGACGTAAACGCTCCCTCCGTCGGGCGTTACGACCAGCCCTTCGGGGCTCATACCGACCTCGGCTATATCCTCAACCACGTTCATCATCGAAACATCTATGCCAAGAACCTAATCTTCCTCGAACAGCGAAATGAAGACGGTATTGCCGTCTGAGCTCGCTGCTATGTTCTGAGGCCCGCACGGGTCCGGCCCGCATGTATTTGGTACGTTCTCTTTAAGCGATTGAGTAGCCGTATCGATAACTGCGAACCCAGTCAGCGTCCCCACATAAACGTTTACTTCGCCTGCACCCGCATCGGGAGTCACGGATATGGGCGGCGTGGACGAACAGTTGTTGGTTCCGTTCTGATCGCATCCTATGTCTATGCCGGTCACCGAATTGTCAGAGGTGTCGATTACGGAGACCGTGTTGCTGCCGGCGTTCGCCACATAAACAGTCGAGCCGTCAGGCGTAACGACTAGATTAAAGGGCTCTAAAGATTCGTCCAGCATGACGGTGTCGAACGTGGGATTATTGCTTGGAGACGTTATCACATTGATTGTATGGTTGCCGTCCGCCACATAGAGTGTCGAGCCGTCCGGGCTCACCGCTATGCCAAAAAGTCCGGCCGCTATCGGCGGGCTTACACTTCCCGTCACCTGATTGGTCGAGGTATCTATCATTGTTACGGAGTTGCCCAAATCCGTAACATAAGCCGAAGGAGGCGCCGCATTGGAGATAAAAGGCGGAAGAAATAGGACGAGAGTGGCAATAATCAGTAAAAGCGTTGATACTGGATTATTGACAAGCATAGGTTTTGATAGCATCTAATCCCCCCCTCTATTCATACCCGGTAATGCTGTTTTTAATATTATAACCTTGAAATTCACCTGCAAAGAATATCCTGAAAAATGAATTTATATCATGTGTTGGAGGAAAAATTCCAGTTCATCAATGGGAGGGATGGCAGTAAAAAATCTTTGTGAAAGGCATTTGGCAATCGTGCTAATTCAGGAGGTCCATCTTGATCATCCTGTTCCTGAGCACCTGGCGTGTAACGCCTAACATCTCGGCTGCCTTCGTCTGGTTCCAGCCGGTGAGCTCGAGCGCCTTTTTAATGACCATTTCCTCCACGTTCTCGAGCGTCAGCTTGTCCATATCGAGCTCAAAAAACATTTTATGCTCGTCGCCCTGAATTTTGATTCCCTTTCCATGGTCGTCTATTTGCACGTACTTGGGATTGAGCGTATCGCCCTCGCTAAGCAGCACCGCCCTCTCGATGGTGCTCCTGAGCTCGCGCACGTTGCCGGGCCACTGGTAGCTCATAAACGCATTTTCGACCTCTTCAGGTATGTGCTTGATGCTCTTGTTAAAGTCCACGTTGAAGTAACCGACAAAATGCTCCGTGAGGAGCGGGATGTCCTCCCTGCGCTCCCTCAAGCTCGGCATTTCGAAATTAATCACGTTCAGCCTGTGGTACAGGTCCTCCCTGAAGAGATTCTTCTCGACGAGGTCCTTCAAGTCCCTGTTCGTAGCGGCGACGATCCTCACGTCTACTTTGATGTCCCTCTTGCCGCCGATCCTCCTGAATGACCTCTCCTCGACCGCCTTCACCAGTTTTGCCTGAAGGGCGGGACTCATATCCCCAATCTCGTCGAGAAAAATAGTGCCGCCGTTGGCGTCCTCCAATATTCCGGTCTTCATTTTTTTCGCGTCCGTGAACGAGCCCGCCTCGTGGCCGAATAATTCGCTTTCGAGAAGCGTCTCCGGTATCGCCGCGCAATTGAGCTCAATGATAGGCTTCTTGGCCCTCACGCCGTTATGGTGGAGCACCTTCGCCGCAAGCCCTTTTCCCGTCCCGCTCTCACCGCTTATAAGGATAGTTTTTGGGTCTGTCGTAACGAGTTTCTCAAACAACTCGATTATGTTCCGCACAGCTGTGCTCTTTCCGATAAGCGCATGGAATCCATATTGCTTCTGCTCGCTCCTCAGCCTCGTGTCGAGGCTCCTTTTGAGCCCGACATTTTCGAGCGCGTTCTTTACGATTATCTTCAGCTTGTCTATGGAAAAGGGTTTCTCTATGAAATCATACGCGCCCTTTTTAATCGCGGAGACCGCCATGTCCACGTTGCCGTGCCCGCTCATGAGTATCGTTACGGGCCTCGGGTCCATACTGTCTATCTGACCCAGGGCTTCGATCCCGTCCATGTCCGGGAGCCTCAGGTCGAGCAGGATCAGGTCGGGGTTGTCTCTCCTCGCCAGAAGAAGCCCCGACTCTCCGTCATTGGCGGTGCTTACGTGAAACCCTTCATCCGAGAGGCTCTCTCTCAATTTATTACAAAGGAATTCCTCGTCGTCGATTATCAATACAGTCTGGCTCACAATTTACCCCTCATTACAGGATACATCGGCGGCTTTTTAATTTTCGATTGCGGTATTCGAATCTATACGGATATTTTAGCCCTTTCTCCCGGATTCCTGGGCAAAACCACCGTAAATGCCGACCCTGTCCCCACTTCGCTGGAAACGCTGATACTCCCGTTGTGCGCTTCAATAATCCTTTTGGATATTGCAAGTCCCAGCCCCGTACCCTGCTTCTTGCTAGTATAAAAGGGTTCGAATACTTTTTCCATCTCGTGCGGCGATATGCCGTGGCCGGTGTCCGTGACTCTTATATGGAGCTCTCCACCTAGGCTGTCGGTCTCGACCGTCACCTTCCCCTCCCCGGTCTCGAGAGCGTCCAATCCGTTTATTAAAAGATTGATGACGACCTGCTGGCACTTTTCAAAGTCGAGGTTGAATTCCTCGGTACAGTTAAGATTCGTTTCTATCGTTACTCCTTTTTCGTCCGCAATCGGAGACACTACAAGGACGGACCTCTCCACTACATCGTTGGGGTCGGCTCTCCTGAAGTCCATTTCCTTCGGGATCGAAAGCTGAAGCAGGTCCTTCAGTATACGATCGAGCCTCCTTACCTCTTTCAAGACTTCGGAGATGGACTGCTGCTGGTCATTGTCTTCCGATTTGCTTCTCATTATTTCGAGGGCAACGGTGATACCCGAAAGCGGGTTCTTTATCTCGTGTGCTATGCGTGCCGCGAATTCTCCGATCGTGGCGAGCCTCTCCGCCTTGATAAGCTCGTTCTGCTGATCCCTGATTGCGCTTGTCGCTTCGTCCACCCTCTCCTTCAAAGTCTCGTTGAACCTCTTCGTCTGCTCGAGCAGCCCGAGGTTGCTCCTGTGTGTGTCTTCTATGTTCTGCAGCATTTCGTTGAACGAACCGGCGAGAATGGATATCTCGTCGACCTCCCCTACGCTCTTTATCCTGTATGAATAGTCTCCCTTCTTCACCGTCTTTGTCGCATTTATCAGCCGCTCTATGGGTCTCGTGATCTTTGCCGGGAAGAGCACCGTAATTATCCCCGCGAATAAGATAGACACGCCGACTATAATCATTACGTATGTGTAATTATATTTGAGCTGCTCATCGACCAGTGCTACTGCCCGGTCGACGATCTCCTTACCGAAACCCGGGTCAGGCTCAATTTTGTTATCCGGGTTCGAGAACAATTTATAGAGAGTCGAATAACGCCCCTCGATGTTGGAAGCCGCATCGTTCAGCCTGTAGACGTTATATATAAACAGTCCCCCGATAATAATCATTAGGATCAGCATTAGGCCGAACCCGAGTCTGATCTGTTTACTGAGCTTCAAGCTGATTCTCCCCCAACCCTATATAATATACAGGCAGATGATAATTCTACCCGTTTTTACCTGGAAGAATTAAACGTTTTTCAAACCCTCGAATTAATAATCTCTCGACTTCTGTAAAAACCGGCATTGTAAGGTTTAAAACAGCGTGCCCTGTTTCATATGCGACTAATCGAACCTTTTAACTCCTGTACGTCGAGTCGACTCCAAACGTAATCGAAACGAATCATTGGAAATAAGCGGCGCGGCCAGAGACTTGGCATGGCTCTTGCCATATGCATATATCAAAATGCATGCATAAAAATGTATGCATTAAATCCTAATACCAGGGAGGTATTAAAAATGAATCGTTTATTTATTGCATCGATTTTAGCAACAGGGCTTGCTCTCGGCGGGGCGAGCGGGGTTTATGCTGCTGATGAATATGGAAATCCCGACGACAGCAATCTGCAGTCGGAGAGTTATCAGCACGAGCCGTCCCCCGGTCAGTCCAGTGCGGAAGGCGGACAATATACTGTCAAATCCGGGGATACGCTCGCAACGATAGCGGAAGCAGAGCTCGGGTCTCAGGACAGGTGGCAGGAAATAGCGAGTGCCAACAACCTCGAGAACCCGGACAGGATATTCGAAGGACAGACGCTGACGTTGCCTGCGCCCGAGGACGGGAGCAGCATGGCGCAGCATGAGGAAACCGCTCAGCAGGAAGATACCGCTGCCGACACTTCGGCAAGCGAGAGTGGTGATGAGATGAGCGATATGACGGACAGCGACGCAGCCCGGGACAATCAGCCCATTGATCAGGAACAGGAGCTAAAGGGCGAGATTACCGAGATAGACGTGCAGAACGACAGCTTGTCTCTGAAGGACGAGCAGGGAATGACTCATTCCTTCTCGAAGTTCGAAGACGAGAAGATCCTGGAAGGAATTTCAGTAGGTGATTTCGTTAAGGTCGAGATCGAAGACGGCACTGTTATATCTTTAGAAAAAGTCGACAGGCCCGCCTGAACAAGTCTCTCACACACCCTAACCTCTATAGCAGCTATATAATAGCCTGCTATTCAAATTGATCCGGCGGCAGGGACGTTTGCCAAACCCCTGCCGCTTTTTTTATCTATCTCCCCACTCTTCCCCCCGGCCGCCCCGGCATAAAATCAGATATCAATGATTATCCAGAGGGTTTTGACAATACGGATTTAATGTCAAATAATTCTTTGCTCGGAGCGATGAGTATTTGGTCGGTAAAATCTCTCCGGCAATTGAATAAACCGGGGTCGCGTATGCGGATATCAACCTACTCTCTACTAACCTTCTCATGCCTGCTTGCCGGGTGCATCGCCGGGCCCGGCTCAATACAGGAGCTCAGCGAAAAACAGGAGAATCTGGAAAATAAAGTGTCAACAATGTCGAGGGATTTGAACGACGTTCAGAGAAGACTCGAAATTCAGGGAGCAAGAATCAGAAGCCTCGAGCAGAACTATTCGGACATGTATATGAAAATGGACGACATGCAAAAGAAGCAGGTCGTCCCCACATTCTCGAAAAGCGAAGCCGGGGCCGTGGTAAAGGACGCTCCTCCGACGGGTGATCTCTACCAGCGGGCGAATGTTCTCTACAATGAGGGACAGTATCTTAACGCGATCCTGGCTTATCAGGTATTTATCGATACTTACCCCAACGACGGGAAGGTTGCAGACGCGTATTTGAAGCAGGGCCTTTCCCTCGTTAAAATCGGAAGGCCCGACGGCGCGAAATTCTTCTTTAAAACCCTTATAGACAGATTCCCCGAATCGGGTGAAGCTGCAATCGCGAAGCAGGAGCTCGAAAAAATAAATCCCAAATAGAGCGGCGGCTCCAGTATATTCCCGGACAATCCCGCCTGTACGAATCGGTACAACTTTCTATCTCCCGTCCCTTTAATTTATTCCCCCGTTCTGTAACACCCCGGATTTATAGAACTTATTAGCTTTCCTGCAATGGCACGGGGATTGCAATTACTATCCCCCGGATATTCAGTTCAATTTGCAGGAGGTTATCGATATGAGTAACAAATCTAATTTTTGGAATGGATTCTCTAAGTATTTTACGACCGTCGCTATGGGATTATTCATGCTCTATGCCGTCTCCGCCGCTTACATACAAACGGCTTCCAGCGGGCAAGATCCCGATTCCGGGACATCAGTTGCGGTCTCCGCATCCGGTCCCGCTGTACCCGACCCCTACAACCCCGAATTAAAGGACATCTTCTTCGACCGGGACAGCTACGAATTAAGGGGTGACGCAAAGCCTGTGCTCGATGAAAACGCCGAGCTCTTGAAAACCGAACCCGGAACCTACGTCGTAATAGAGTCTTATTGCGACGCCCGCGAGGAATCGCCCGCGAACCTGGGTATGAAGAGAGCGGATGCAGTTAAGGAATATATATTGAGCCGGGGTGTGGACGCGGAACAGGTCCTCACGGTGAATAAATGCAATGTATACGATATGCAGCTCGTCAAGAGCTACGAAACCGTAAGGCTCGACAGCCGGGTGCATTTCGTAGCGTTAGACCAGCCGATCGACAGAGACCGTCTGGCCTCGGCCCGGTGACGTTAAAATTTCGGGGCGCATGCTTCTTCGATGACTTACGGACCGAAAAGGCCATCCTCCTTCATATCTCTGGAAGGAATAAAGCCGCCCGGTCGTTATACAGCCCGGCGGCTTTTTATCTTTAGTTAACGGGAACCATCGTCCGGAAATGCTTGAGGAATTACTGACGGCTAAATGAAACGGTGCCTATGCCATATCGCGGCATAAGCACCACTCTTCATTTCAATACGTTATAGTCTTCCCGCATTCCTGTTCGCCCGTCTCCTTAGAACTGCGATCGAGATAAGAACCAGGAGCAGCGGCATTGCTATCGATGCCCAGCCCGATAAGGTAGGTATCGAATTTACGGTTCCGCCACCCGGAGGGGGCATCGGCGGGTCGGACGGCGGCGGTCCTGTCGGTGTAGGTCCCGGAGGCTCCGGGTCGACGTCCGTGTCCTCGTCGTCCGAGTTGTCGCCCGGGTCGGGGTCGTTGACATCCCCTATTACCGAGGCGTTATTTACTGCATTACCGACCACCGTTGGGGTAACGACTATCGTAATTATCACGCTATCCCCGTCCGCTATGTTGCCCAGGTTGCAGGTCACCACTCCCCCTGCTTCCCCACAGCTCCCCTGCTCGGGCGTAGCCGAGCCGAACACTGCCCCTGCGGGCAGAGTATCCGTGACTACCACGTTAGTTGCGGTATCCGGCCCTGTATTTGTAACCGTAACCGTGTATGTAAGCGGCTGATTTACGATTACAGGGTCAGGACTGTCAGATTTTACAATAGAAAGATCAGCGTTCTCAGGTACGGGATCGACATCCGTATTCTCGGTATCCGAATTGTTATTGTCGTTGGGGTCGTTTTCATCCCCCGTGACGTCCACCGTGTTAACTGCGGTTCCGACCGTGGTGGGGGTAACGGTGATAGTGATGTTCACGCTGCTGCCGCTCGTTATGCTTCCGAGGTTGCATGTTACTACACCCGCCGCTTCGCCGCAGCTCCCCTGATCGGGCACCGCTGACCCGAAGGTCGCGCCTGCAGGAAGCGTGTCGGTCACAACGACGTTTGAAGCGTCGTCAGGACCCAGATTCGTGACCGTAACCGTGTATGTCAGCAGCTGATTAACGATAACCGGATCGGGGTTGTCCGATTTGACTACGGAAAGGTTCACGCTTGGCTCTCCGGCCCCTTCAACAGTCGTAGATTCGGTATCCGAATTATCGTCAGGGTCCGGGTCAGGCTCGTTCCCCGATACGATAGCCGTGTTCGTAATAATCCCTGCCTGCGTGGGTGTTACGGTTATTGTTATGGTGGCGTTGCCCCCGTTTGCAATGGTTCCCAGATCGCACGTGAGCGTCTGGCCGACGAGCGGGTTGCACGTCCCCTGACTGGGCGTGGCGTTGTTGAACGTAAAGCTCGACGGTATCACGTCCGTCACTGTAACGCCCGTCGCCTGGTCAGGCCCGCTGTTCGTAACGGTCAGCGTATAAGTAAGTACGTTACCCACGGTAACAGGGTCCGGGCTGTCGCTCTTCGTGATAGACAAGCCCGCCGACTCCTGTACCTCGTTACACTGCACCTGAGCCTGTGACTGCGAAATGATTATATCGCCGCTCAGGGCGCCTATGAGCGAAAGAATTGTATTCGTCAAATCGACGTGAATTGCATTTACCGTGATGCCCCTGCTGGTTACACCGTCGCCGGTTACTATCTGTTCGTTGAGCACCACTCTTATGCCGAGCAGGTTAATGAGCTCAAAATTGGGCGGAGGGTTAACGTCGATGCTGAGGCCGAGGCCGAGCGTACCGCCCACTGACGCCCCTTCTATCGTGGTTGTCCCCGTCGCAGTCAGGCTGCCGGCTCCGCAGTCCCCGCTTACATCCGCAGTAGAAACAACAGTATCTGCCCCGATTGTCAGAAGCGGCAGGGCCCCCACTACGGAGAGACTCAGGTCGTCGACCGTGGCATCGGCCGATGTGTTGTCATTCGCGATAATCGAGCTTGCGTTCGTTGCGAGCACGCCTGTCGATAAAATATTTCCTGTCAGACCCGTAGATATTCCGGTACTCAGCACTGTATCGGCGTCGGAATAATCAGGCGGCGCACTCCCTGAAGCGGTGGATACGGGCCCGAGGTCGATATTAATTCCCGGCCCTATTAACGGCAAAAGGGTCAGGTCCGCGAACGCTCCGAACGAGGAGCTGCTGCCCGTAGTTTGAGCTCTGGCGATAGTCGGTAATGAAACCAGGCTGACAGCAATTAAAAGGAAAACAGGCTGAATTAGTCGTAGGAGATACACCCCTCCCCGATTTCTCAATAACTTCACCTCTAGCCTCCTTTAAATCTTTTCTAAATAT
>DATIET010000314.1:0-6821 GCA_035455615.1 Thermodesulfobacteriota bacterium | reverse complement strand
TCGAACCAGACGTGCGGGTCGTAGTTCCCCTCGAATTGAGGAGGAGTCTCCAGTAGGCTCCTGTCGATACTGTCCGTTACGGCGACCGTGTCGATCCCGCGTTTCTTCATCTGCTCGAATATCTCGGACATCTTGCCTTCGAGGTGGAGGCCGTTGTAGAAAATAAGGTCCGCTCCGGAAAGGAGCGCGACGTCTCCGGCGCTCGCCTTATAGAGGTGGGGGTCCACACCGGGGCCCATGAGCCCCCTGACCTTAACGTGCTCCCCGCCCACAACCTGCGCTATATCCGTTATCATCCCCGTCGTGGCGACAATATTTATGACGCCGCTGCCGGCGCGGTTCTTCACGCCCCCGTCCCCTTCCTCCCGCGAGCACGAAACGAGTCCTGTCAGCAGCGCTATGAATAAAAAGTATTTGGCGTAGTTCATTCAGATTACCTCCCCCGGGTTCCCCTTTACGTCCGTTATGAATACGTACTGTGCGGCTTCCGCCCCGAGAACGTGGCTCGCGTCCCCGACCTTGAGAGTGATCGGCCCGCTGAATGGCTCGACCGAAACGACTTTAACCCTGGTCTTCGGATAGAGCCCCATTTTCCCTATGTAACGGAGGAGATTCGGGTCGTGGTCGCTGACCTCGGCGACTACACCGTGCTGTCCCGGTCTCATGTCGGCAAGCGGTATCGAATCGAGCTCGATTATCGTCCCGTCCCTGCTCGGGATGGGGGAGCCGTGAGGGTCCCTCGTCGGGTGCCCGAGGGCCGCGTCCATGCGGTCTTCCAGGTCTTCAGAAAGCACGTGCTCCCACTTCTCCGCCTCCTCGTGCACCTGGTCCCACGGTACTCCGAGCGCCTCGGCTAAGTAAAGCTCTATCAGCCTGTGGTGTCTGACCACTTCGAGCGCTATCTTCTGCCCGGACTGCGTGAGCTTCACGCCCTGATACCGTTTGTGGGTGAGGAGCTTCTTCTCGGAAAGCTTCTTTATCATGCTCGTCACGGACGCCGGCGCCACGCCGAGCTTCTCGGATAGGGCGTTCGTCGAAACCTTCCCCCTCTCCTTCTGTATTTCGTAAATCGCCTTCAAATAGTTCTCTATGGATTCCGTATACATTTACAAACTCCTAAAAGTGATTTTAGTCATACCTAAATTAATTTTATTGCATATATATAACCGTGTCAAGCGTCCGCACGGTCAGAAATAGAACGTGAAGGCGGCCGTGACCACCACCAGCTTATCGGTGTTCTTCGTATATACGTCGGGCGTAACCCCCACGATGACGGTAAGCCATTCTGCGGCTGTAGCCGTAAAGCCCCCCGTAACATTGATAACGGATATGCCCGCCCCGTAGTCGGGGTCCTCATAAGCGTAGGCCCCCTCCGCGACCGCCTGGAGCCATGGCGTAAGGAAATAACCGAAGCCGATGTCCGTAACGAAACTCCAGGAGCCGTGCTCGATGATCCCGAATACGAAATCGGCATCCGCCGAAAATTTATCCGTGAAGTTTTTCGTCAGTATAAGCCCGCCCGGCTCGACGACCCAAAGAGCCCCGTCCCCTAATGGGAACGTAACGCCCCCTTGATAGGCCAGGGAAAAGGGCACACCTTTATCCTCGTCGAGGAACCTGAACTTCACCCCGGCTTCTACGTCCCCGAAATCGGATTCCGCCCGTATTAATTGCGAGTCCTCGACGTTTAGGTAGTTGATATTCAATCCGGCCTCCAGGTTCTCGAGGAGACCCGGCGTAATCCTGAGACCGCCTCCGAACCTGACCGTATCGTTCCCGTCGTTCTCGAATTCGAGTGAGAAAAAGGGCTCGACCTCAACGTGTTTTTGAGGGACGGTGTCCGCGCTCAACACATTTATCTTGGAGTTGGAGAGCCCCCCTACAGCGGGAGCCTCGGTTACGAGAGAGAAAAAGTAAAGGACCGTCAGCAAGGAGACGGCAAATACGCGCGCGGAAACGGCTCTCGCGTTCCTCCGCGCGCCGAGAGTGAGCAGCCTCATTTTATCCTCCATATACGATACGGCGGGCACAAACATCGCCCGCTTCCTCAGTCAAAGTCAAAAATGATAATGACACTAAAATAGACTTTATTATAATCTAATACTATTTTTAGACTTATCTAAAATATATCAACCTTCCTAACATGTCAAGACACAATAAAAGAGGCGTGAGATATTCAAGGAAAAACCGGCTAATATATATGAGCTAGCAGCTATGATCCCCATTGTCGAACTACGAAGCCGTTTACGAAATTGTATTTGTCTGCCGCACCGCCTGCTTGTCACCGTGTTCTTCATATTGGTCTTCGGCTCCCCATTATCGCCTGCTCCTTCATACACCACTCACGCCGCCGAAGTAACAGACATTCCCGTATTCAGCTACGAGGTGGTGAATACATACCCGCACGACGTATCCGCTTTCACGCAGGGCCTCTTCATACGGGACGGCATGCTCTATGAAGGAACCGGAATAAGCGGCCGGTCGTCCTTGAGAAGGGTGGAGCTCGAAACGGGAAAGGTGCTCGAAGAGCATAAGCTCCCCGGCATATATTTTGGCGAGGGTATAGCGACCGACGGAAAAAGGATAGTCCAGCTCACCTGGCGGTCGCATAAGGGCTTCGTTTACGACATCAAGACCTTCAAGCTCTTAAAAGAGTTCAGCTACCCGACCGAAGGATGGGGCATCACGTATGACGGGAGGAACTTCGTCATGAGCGACGGGAGCGCTATGCTCTATTTCCTCGACCCTCGGAGCTTCAAGGAGATCGGCAGGCTCGAAGTCTATGACCGGAAGGGCCCCGTCTTAAGGCTGAACGAGCTCGAATACGTGAAGGGAGAGATATTCGCCAACGTCTGGGGCGAAGAGCGCATAGCGAGGATCGACCCCGCAACCGGGCGCGTGACCGGATGGATAGACCTCGGCGGACTCCTGGGCGCCGCAGACAAAAAAAAGCCGGTCGATGTGCTGAATGGAATTGCTTATGACGACGAGACCGGAAAGTTCTATGTAACGGGCAAACTCTGGCCCAAACTCTTCGAGATAAAAATCACATCCGGGAAATGAATCATCGGGGACCGGGCACAGTCACGATTTCGGCTTTTATGATGTAGTCCCTGAACGTCCGTCTATTTAAAAAGGGGTTTATCTTCCATCTCTTCTGTCGCGAGCGGGGCTTCGTCCGATTCGATCTCTTCCTCGACCTCGGGGTCGTACTTGTTTTCGAGATAAGCGGGCTCGGCCCTGTCCTCGAGCGTATCCGTCGACGCGGGCTCGGAAGGAGCGTCTAACGTCGCGCAGGAAGAAACCCATACCGGGCAAGCCATTAGCAGCAGTGCAAATAAAATTTCTTTCATAATGCGTTCAACCTCATTCAGTAATTTTTTATCCACCCCGCATCCACCGCATAATATACCACCATTCCGCGGATGCGCGCCCTTTATATTTTCTTAACCTCACTTTGAATCCCCGACATGCTCTCGAGAGCAAGCATGAGCGCCTGTGTGCCCTTCCGTCCGTGTCCCTGCGCCCTGGCCGCAACGTAGAGCTGCCTCACGAGGGAAAGCCCCGGCAGGACGAGGTTCATCCTGTCGGCCTCCTTCAGTGCTATGCCCATGTCTTTGATGAAGTGCTCGACGTAGAAACCCGGGCTGAAGTCCCTTTTCAGGACCCTCGGCGCAAGGTTGTCGAGCATCCAGCATGCTGCGGCCCCCCTGCCCACCGACTTGAGCATCGTTTCAGGATCGAGCCCCGATTTATAAGCGTAAAGCAAAGTCTCGCACATGCCTATCATGAGCGAAGCGGCCATTATCTGGTTGCACATCTTCGTGTGCTGCCCGGACCCGGCCCCTCCCTGATACACGATGTTCTTCCCCATGAGCCCGAAGAGAGGCATTACCGCGTCGAACGTCTTCCTGTCCCCGCCGGCCATGATAGAGAGCGTCCCCTCCCTGGCTCCTATGTCTCCCCCCGAGACGGGCGCGTCCAGAGCCGAAGCCCCGGCCTTCTTCGCGGCTGAATATATTTCCTCCGCAAGCGAAGGCTCGGTCGTGGTCATGTCGATAATAGTGCTCCCCTTCCGTAGCCCCGAGAAGATACCGTCCTCGCCGAAATAGACCTCCCTCACGTCATGAGGGAAACCGACGATCGTGAAGATCACGTCCGACTTCGATGCCGCGTCTCTGGGGGATTTCGTCCATACAGCTCCGGCCTTTATTAATCCCTCTGTCTTTTTTCTCGTCCTGGAATATACTCTGGTTTTGTAGCCTGCTCTCACGAGATGCATGCACATGGATGCGCCCATGACGCCCGTCCCTATCCACCCTATACTCGTCTCCTTCGGACTAGTATTGATCAAGGCCATGCGGATCACCTCCTTACACCTGTCATAATATCCATTCCAGCCATCTTAGACAAATTTAATGGGTCTGTTGATTTTATGTTTTATTTTATGATATTCTTTTTAAATATTTCATTTTTTATCGGAGGTACCTAAACTTTATAACAACGGTCTGATCAGATCATCTGATTAGAGGGGGGGGTAGACAGATGTCCAGACATACAATCCTTGCAATAACATTTTTCGTTCTGGGAATTTTCCTCTGGTCCGAAAATTCATGGGCGGTCGGCTCAATAATAGTGCAGAAAGTCACCGACCCTCCTGGTTTCGACAATTTCGACTTCATAGGTCCCGGCGATATCGGATTTACACTCGACGACGGCGAGTCGCAATTGTTCAATATGCTAGCTGCCCCAGGCATATATACCGTTTCGGAAACGGATCCCGCGGTCGGCTTCGAGCTTACGAACATCGTATGCAATTCGCAGGATGATACCAGCACCTTCGTCGTTGACCTCATGACCGATAGCGTCGATATAATGCTCGCGGATGAAGATATTGTCACCTGCGTATTCACCAACACAGGCACAGCCTCTATAACGATAGAAAAAGAAACCTCTCCGGAAGGAGGAGAAGAGTTTGACTTTACGTCCGAGATACCGGACGGGGATGAATTCACCCTCGACGACGGAGAGAGCATCACGTTCAACGTTCCTCCCGGCACTTACGACGTCACGGAGGCGGTAAAGGCGGGATTTATCGTGTCGGACATCGTCTGCGACGACATGGGCTCGACGACGAACATAGTGACGAGAACGGCCACGATAGACGCCGACGCGGGCGATGACATCACCTGCACCATCACAAATCAGCAGGTCGTTACGGGCTTGAACCTCATCAAAACCGACAATCCCGACCCCGTGCTTGCGGGGGAGGAGCTGACTTATGAAATAATAATAGACCACCAGGGCGACATCGAGGCGAGTAACGTTGTGCTGACGGACACTCTGCCCCCGGATGTGATTCTCGTGGACGTATTCGCGAACGACCCGGGTGTGGACTGCAGCGGGTCGAATTCGGTCACAGTCGTATGCAACGTAGGGATTCTGTCCGTCGATGAAGAGATAGTCATTACCGTTATCGTGATCCCCGACCCGGAAGTATACTCCGTTGCACCCGAGATGATAGAGAACGTAGCGGTATTGACTGCGGAGCCGGGCCCCGTCGAGATAGAAGCCGCGACAATGACGCAGGTCAATCCAATCGTAAACCTCGACTTGATTTCCAATAACGATGAAAGGAGGGTCTCGAAGGGGAATTCATTCGATGTCGAATGGGAGATATCGGTCAGCGCCGACCAGGTAGCGGCGCTGGAGAGTTTGAGAAAGAGCTCGCTCACGCCGGTCCAGAAAGCCGACGCCCTCGGAGTAATCCTCGACATTACCTTCCCCGCTGTTTTCGAGGTCCTGAGCGTCGAGACGACTCAGGGTGTTTGCGATAACTCTATCGAGTGCATCATCGGCTCTATACTCGAAGGCCAGACAGTCGTGGTTATTGTAACGTTCAAAGCCCCCGACGAGAGGGGCGAATTCAACATAAGCGCAGTAGTTACGACGCTTGGACAGACCTTTACCAACGTAATACTCGTAATCGTCGAGAACAAAAACGACGGGTGCTCTCTCGCGTCCGCAGGCAGTACGGCAGCGATACCCCTATATCTGCTCATACCGGTCCTTATTCCGCTGAGAAGAATATGGAAAAGATTTATTAATACGCGGGTCGGATAAGCAAGTTAGAACGATATAGAGATTGACCGCTCCGAGGGCTTGCGAAAAGAAGGTCACGGCTCCCCGTGCTGTAAAACACACCTGCGCGGAGCGCCTATTCATTCCGTGTTTTTGAGCATGCCGCCGTACTCACCGGTACCGGCGCAGCAGCCATACCTCTTCTCGCTCCCTCAGTCTATAATCTCAATCCGCTTAACCGCTCTGAAGTCAGCCCCGACGCAGAATTGTTTTTGCATCCCGTGTATGTAAAAATAAAACCGTATACGGATAGCTCCGCGCCTCCGAATGACGCGCTCGAGAAGATATGAACGAAACGCCCGGACCGACACCTAAACAGCAGGAGATACTGAACGCCCCGGGAAGCGTGCTGGTCACTGCCAACCCCGGCACGGGGAAGACATTCCTACTCTCCCGTAAATATTTGAAAGCGGTCAGGGAAGGGGTTCCTCCCGAGGAAATCCTATGTCTCACGTTCACCGACAAGGCGAGGAGGGAGATGGAGGAGAGGATAATCGGGCTCCTTACCGAGAGCGGCATAAAACCCGACCTCTCGAAGATAAACATTTACACGTTCCACTCCTATGCGCTAGAGAACCTCGAGCGCGGGAATATCATTTCCTCGAACCTGCTCAGGTTCTCCGTCTACAGGCACCTAGCGGACGAGGAGATCTTCAATTACGGTTCGTCTCATCTCATCG
>DATIET010000313.1:0-4581 GCA_035455615.1 Thermodesulfobacteriota bacterium | reverse complement strand
GCCCCGAATGTCTTCTCTATCAGTACGTTACGGCCCCTCGGCCCTAGCGTCGCCTTCACCGCGTTCGCCAAAGTGTTTACGCCCTTCAGTATCGCGTCCTGCGCCGCCCTCTCAAATTTTATTTCCTTCGCTGCCATGGTTCTTCTTACCTCCGGTGTATTTTTTATTCAACTATCGCCAGAATTTCACTTTCGTCGAGGATGACAAAGTCATCGCCCTTAAAATTTATTTCCACGCCCCCGTACTTCCCGAACAGCACCCTGTCGCCCTTTTTAACATCGAGCGGCCTCGTGGAGCCGTTTTCGAGAACCTTCCCCTTGCCGACCGCAACCACTTCTCCCTCCTGCGGTTTTTCAGTCGCGGTATCGGGAATGATAATGCCGCCCTTGGTCTTTTCAGGCGCATCTACTCTCTTTATCAATACCTTTTCGTTAAGCGGTTTTACACCCATAACAACTAACCTCCTGGATTGATATATATGTTGGGTTATATAACTTAATTCAGTTAAAAAACTAGCTATAAAATATGCATCTATTCGGCCATGTCAAGAGCCGGGGCCCAAAAAAGACGTTTCCCGTGTATATATCGAATGACAAACAAATATCTAATGATTGCGAGATATTGGGATTAAGAATCGGGTCTCGGGGACTTGTCCGTCACATGTCGGCGTCAAACGCGTTCTTTATAATCCTGCTCTCGAGGCTGACCAGATCTACGGAAACGACGTCGAATCGCATGGCCCTCGATTTAAGGCCTTTCGATTGGATGTAGCTGAACGCGGACGCCTGTATCTTACCCTGCTTCCGCCGGGTGACGGCTTCCTCGGGGAGGCCGAAACCTGTAGACGACTTGGCCTTCACCTCGACGAAGCAAAGCACCTTGCCCTTGTCTTCGGCTATGATGTCGATCTCGCCCTGCCTGCACCTGTAATTCTTCTCGATAATCTTATACCTGTCCTTTTTAAGCGCCTTGCACGCTATATCCTCGCCCTTTCTGCCGAGCGATTTTCTGTCTGTCATGGCTTCCGTCAACGGAACATACCCCTCAGTCGTCCTGGCCGCCCTCGAGCTTATTTTTCAGCTCGGCCAGTTTTGCCAGGGCGTCGAGAGGGGTCATGGAGTTCGTATCGAGCGCCCTCAGCTCGCTTATAACCGGGTCCTCCTCTATAGTTTCTCTTGCCGCCTCCTCCCCGAAAAGGGATATCTGCCCCCCGGTCATGGAAGATCTCAGGTCCGTCTGAGATTTCTCCAGCATTGACAGCACCTTCTGCGCGTTCCTGATTACAGACTCAGGCACGCCCGCGAGCCTGGCAACCTGTATGCCGTAGCTGTGGCTGGCCGCACCCGGGATGAGCTTCCTCAGGAATACGATCCTTTCCCCGTTGTCTTTTACATAAACGTTGTAATTTTTGGTCCTCCGCTTTGACACGGCAAGCCCGGCGAGCTCATGGTAGTGCGTCGCAAAGAGGGTCATCGTCCCCCTGTCGTGAAGGTACTCGGCGACCGCCCACGCTATGCTCATTCCGTCGAATGTGCTCGTCCCCCTGCCTATCTCGTCCAGTATTACGAGGCTCCTGCCGGTAGCGTGTCTCAGTATGTAGGCGGTCTCGACCATCTCCACCATAAATGTCGAGTGCCCTTTCGCGAGGTTATCCGATGCGCCCACCCTGGTGAATATCCTGTCCGTTATGCCGATCCTCGCGTGCGTAGCCGGGACGAAGCTCCCCATCTGCGCCATTATCACCGATAGGGCCACCTGCCTTATGAGAGTCGATTTTCCGGCCATGTTCGGGCCCGTGATTATAAGGAACTGGTTTTCATCCGTATCACACCTGATGTCGTTCGGCACGAAACGCTCCCCCAAATCCATTCTCTCGACGACCGGGTGCCTGTTGTTCTTTAGGTCTATAATCCCGGACTCGGCAAGCTCAGGTCTCACATATGAGTATTTTTCGGCAGCCTCGGCAAGCGAGCACAATACGTCGATATCGGCTATGAGCGACGAGGTGCGTCTTATTCTCTCCGATTCCCGGGCCACTTTTTTTCTCAGGTCCTCGAAGAGGCCCTTTTCGAGCTCGAGTATCCTGTCCTCCGCCCCCAGGATCTTCTCTTCGTACTCTTTTAGCTCCTCCGTGACATACCGCTCGGCGTTTGCGAGCGTCTGCCTTCTTATGAATCTATCGGGAACGAGAGCGCGGTTCGCATTTGAAACCTCTATGTAATATCCGAACACCCGGTTATAGCTCACTTTGAGCGAGTTAATTCCGGAAGCGCTTTTCTCCTTCGCCTCGAGCTCCGCTATCCACTTCCTCCCGTCCCGCTTGAGGGACCGGAGCTCGTCGAGCTCGCCGCTCACCCCTTCCCTTATAATCCCTCCGTCCCGCGCCGATAGGGGAGGCTCTCCGACGAGCGTCCTTTCAAGGATTTCCCTGAGATCGTTCAGATCGTCGAGACTCGCGGCGATATTTTTTAAAACCTGGGCGTCCGAACCGCTGAGCGCAGTCTTTATTTTCTTTATATATTTAGAGGAATCGCGAAGCGACCCCAGGTCCCTCGGCCTTCCGGACGAGGTCGCTATCCTTCCTATGAGCCTCTCTATATCGCTTATCTCCTTGAGCGCGCCCCTTACCTCTCCCCTTACCGCCGCCTTCCGCTTAAGCTCTTCCACCGCATCGAGCCTCTCCCCTATCCTGCCTGTATCCAGAAGCGGGCAATTCATCCACTGCTTGAGGAGCCTCCCGCCCATTGCCGTCATCGTTTCATCCAATACCCAGAGGAGGGAACCCGCAGTATCTCCGCCCGACGACCTCAGCAGCTCAAGATTCTTCTTCGACGAATCGTCTATAAGCAGAAAATCCGATTTCTCATAGTAGAGAGGTGCATCCAGCGGAGGCATATCCTCCATCTGCGTGTCCCTTAAATACTGTATAAGCGCGCCTGATGCGGATACGGCCTCGGGTTTGTTTTCGAGTCCGAACGGCTCGAGCGTTTTTGAGGACAGGTGCTCGAGGAGGAGCTCCCGCGCGCGGTCCGTGTCCCAGACCCATGAATCGAGCAGCGTGAGAAGGGGATTGGACGACTTCCCGAACGAAGCGCTCAGGGAGCGGTTTTCGTCCGATACCTCCTGGAGGAGTATCTCCTTCGGCTCTATCTGAAATATTTCGTCCATGAGCTCCTCGATACCGCCGAAGACGGCGGTCCTGAACAGCCCGGTCGATATATCCGTATACGCGAGCCCGTAAGCGGTGTTCCCCGCATAAACGCTCGCCAGATAATTGTTCGACTTGGAGTCGAGATTCTCCGAATCGAGCACGGCCCCCGGGGTGAGCACCCTCACGACCTTCCGTTTTACCACACCCTTCGCGGATCTGGGGTCCTCGATCTGCTCGCAGACAGCGACCTTATGCCCGCTCCTGAGGAGCTTCGTTAAATAGGGCTCCGCACTGTGATGAGGCACGCCGCATAGCGGGACCGGATTCTTGTCAGATTTGTTTCTGGAAGTGAGCGCGATGCCAAGGATCTTGGAAGCGATCTTCGCGTCTTCGTAAAACATCTCGTAAAAGTCCCCGAGCCTGAAAAAGAGAATAGAGTCCGGGTATTCCTTTTTCATCGTCAGATACTGTTTCAGCATGGGGGTTTCAGTGGGCATGGATGAGTAGATTATATCGACTGGTCGCCTAACTCTCAATTTTCACCCGGTCCGCTCATGGGGGGGGATGGAGATGTTAGATAATTCGTGGCTGGAATTTTACTGGATAACATATAAGAAGGGAGGGTGTTTGTATTTCCCGACATTCACGGAATCGCCGACCCGGCATTATCATTGCCCGCTGTGAAAACAGCGGGTAACAGGGACATTACGGGATTTGCGTTAAGAAAATCGCGTGTTTAAGCGTTAAAATCTTTCAGCCTCCCATTTGAAAGATTTTCGCTTAAACACAAGATTTTTAGCAAACTTCCCGTAGTCCCCAAAAGATTTTTGCTACTATTGATCTCTCAAAAGTAGAAACTTGAGCTTTTTCATAAACCACACTTCGTGTGTGCAGTTTTTCATAAATCACACTATGTGTGTGCTTCTTTTCATCCCTGTCCCGAACTACAATTTCGAGCAATCGAGGAATTGGTCGATAAATCTAAATTTTCAGGAACATTTCAGGAAAGGAAAAGAAGAGAAATATATAGTTTTCATATGTATTCCGATGGGACAATATTTGTCCATGAATTACTTGACATCTAAAGTGGAACCGGGGGGCGCGGTTCAACAGCGCCCTAGATCCCCCTCCTTGCCTCCTATCGGCGCAGGTGATAGATTAATTCTTTTTATTGAGAAATCTGAGCATTCGACTACGGAGTCCTTAAAAGTTCTTTGCTCAAAATTAAAGTTCCCGAGGGGACCGATTTGATAAAACCCAATCCGTTTGTAAGGGACTTGATACCTTATGTCCCGGGAAAGCCGGTCGAGGAGCTCGAACGGGAGCTCGGCATCACGGGTGCGATAAAGATCGCGTCGAATGAAAACCCGGTCGGCCCCTCGCCGCTGGCCCTGAAGGCGGCCGGAAAGGCGCTCGACAACATACACCGC
>DATIET010000312.1:0-6844 GCA_035455615.1 Thermodesulfobacteriota bacterium | reverse complement strand
GCCCCGAATGTCTTCTCTATCAGTACGTTACGGCCCCTCGGCCCTAGCGTCGCCTTCACCGCGTTCGCCAAAGTGTTTACGCCCTTCAGTATCGCGTCCTGCGCCGCCCTCTCAAATTTTATTTCCTTCGCTGCCATGGTTTATATGCCTCCTGAAATGTTTTCTATGGACTTTATTTATTCAATCGACTATGGCTAATATGTCTTCTTCCCTGAGTATAAGGTAATCCTCTCCATCTATACTGATGTCGATTCCGCCGTACTTATTGAAAAGCACCTTCTCGCCTTTCTTTATCTCAAGCGGCTTTTTCGTACCGTCTTCGAGGATTCTTCCCGTCCCGACTGCTATCACCTTTCCTTCCTGCGGCTTCTCTTTCGCTGTATCGGGAATGATAATACCGCCCTTCGTTGTTTCCTCGGTATCGAGTCTCTGGATTAAAACTTTATCGTGCAACGGCCTTACCTTCATTACAAACCTCCTCCTTACAAGGTTATTATATGAAATTTGTTAATGGCTGGAAATCGTGCGTTTACTCTATATGAGTTTTATTGCCGCGAATTAAAATAACCATCTCGACTGCTTTGTCAAGTTAAACAGTATATTATACCGAAAGAAAATCATAAAATAAAGATGCCTTACGCATTCTTGAAAACCAAAGGCAAAAACGATATGTTAAGTGTTGACAGGGAAGCCGCTAGACCGGAGGGCTTTGAAGAAGCCCCCGCCGGCAACGAAGTTACCGGGAATGTCACCGAGGGCCCCGGGGATAGAGCGCGATCGACAAATCAATAATTCCGACCGAAGTGATCAAGGTTTCCGAACCGGAAGCGCCCCGGAAAGCAGCTTCCGTCGTCGAAAGCGGGGGGGTGATCATATACCCTACAGAGACCCTCTACGGGATCGGAGCACTTGCGTCGAGCGAAAACTCGGTTGGGAAGGTCTTCGATATCAAAGGACGGCCCCACGGAAGCCCGATACCTGTATTGGGAAGGGATATAGCGATGCTGGAGGACCTGGTCGAATTCAATGAAACAGCCGCCGCGCTCGCGGAGAATTTCTGGCCGGGACCGCTTACACTCGTACTTCGGGAAAAGGGGAGGCTCCCCGCGCTCATAACGGCGGGCACGGGAAAAGCGGCTGTGAGAGTCTCAGCCCACCCTTTCGTCATTAGGCTGTTTTATGAATTGGACCGGCCGGTGACTTCGACGAGCGCCAACCTGAGCGGCGGCGGCAACCTGCTCGGTTTTTGCGATCTATATGATACATTCAATGGTAAAGTTGAACTTATAATAGATTCTGGTAACATTCCGCCCTCGAAAGGGTCCACGGTTGTGGACGTTACGACGACCCCCCCCGAGATAATAAGGGAAGGAGACATAACCTTCCGTGAATTAAAGGAGTTTTTTTAATGCCGACGGTCAGGGGATTCAAGGGAATAAGATATAACCCGGACAAGATTGATGATTTCGTCAGTATTCTGGCCCCCCCGTATGACGTAATCAGCCCGCGCGAGCAGGAAGAATTCCACGAAACGCATCCGCTCAACGTAATACGCCTCATCCTCCCCAAAGGCGAGGGGGATATAAAATACGAAAGGTCGGCCAAAACCTTCAGGGACTGGTTTCTCAACGATACGCTCATACAGGACTCGGAGCCGAGCATCTATCCCTATTATCAGGATTTCGAGGAAAACGGGAAAAGATATACGCGCAAGGGGTTCATCGCCAGGGTGAAGCTCGAAGACTTCTCGACGAAAAAGATCCTGCCTCATGAATTGACCTTTCCCAAACACAAGCTCGACAGACTAAAACTGAATACCGCGTGCAGGGCCAATATGAGCCCCGTATTCTCGGTCTACTCCGAACCCGATGGGTCTATCGAGAAGCTGATAGACGAGAGGCTTCCGGCAAAACCCCTATTCGACATAATATATAAGGACGGCATAAGGAACAGATTATGGAAGATTTCGGACCCCGGGACGATTTCGTCTATAACCGGGAAGATGGCCGACATGAGCTTCCTTATCGCCGACGGACATCACAGGTACGAGACCGCACTCGAATACAGGAATATACAGAGGGGAATAAAGGACGGGTCCGGGGAGGAGCCCTTCGATTACGTGATGATGTATATAGCGAGGGGGGAAGGAGAAGGTCTCATCATCAACTCCACCCACAGGGTCGTTAAAAACCTCGGTCAATACACGGCGGGAGGGTTTCTCGAAAGGCTCGCAGATGAATTCAAGGTCGAAAAAATGCCGTTCAGGAAGGGGATCGATGACATCGGCTACGAAGAATTTACCGTTGTTACGAGAGACCCGGAATACGCATACAGAATATCCTCGCCTAAAACAGCCCGGCCGGAATACGCGAGACTGGGCGTCATGCTCCTTCACGACATAGTGTTTAAAAAGATCCTGAACGAAGAAGAATCCGGCATCTTCTATACGAAGTATCTGGACGAGGCCCTAGGGCTCGTGAAGAACGGCGAATACAAGCTCGCATTTATTCTCCCCGAGCTCAGGGCACACGACATATTCGGGGTCGTTATGACCGGCGAGAGGATGCCCCATAAAACTACATATTTTTACCCGAAGATACTCTCGGGCCTTACGTTTAACCCCCTCTGGTAAGGCGTACAGCCGCGAGTCACTAAAGCCCCCTGCCGGCGCAGCTAGGTTATTCCGGATTAAAATCCCGTTTTCATTAAAATCCTTCGCCCCGAGCCCAAATTGATTTATAATTTATCCGGCGTTAACGATCAGCATATAATCTTTACAAATCGATCCGGGTATTGCGGAGGGAGAAACACATGTCGGCTTTTCTCATACTGCTTGTAATAATCGCTCTGGTTGTCCTGGCATTCGTAGGGATCTATAACGGGCTCGTAAGACTGCGGAACATGTGCGAACAGGCGTGGTCCGATATAGATGTACAGCTGAAACGGAGATACGACCTGATTCCGAACCTTGTAGAAACCGTGAAGGGCTACGCATCGCACGAAAAAGAGACGTTCGAGAAGGTCGTGCAGGCCAGGAACCAGGCGATGCAGGCCACCTCCCCGGCCGACAAGGCCCAGGCGGAGAATATCCTGCAATCGACGTTAAAGAGCCTATTCGCACTTGCCGAAGCATACCCCGACCTCAAGGCGAACCAGAACTTCATACAGCTCCAGACGGAGCTCGCCAATATAGAAGAGCAGATCCAGCTCGCACGCCGCTATTATAACGCCGTCGTGAGGGACTTAAATACCAAGATAGAGTCCGTTCCGAGCAACTTCGTCGCAAACATGTTCAATTTCCAGAAGAAAGAGTATTTCGAGCTCGAATCCGCCGAGGAAAGAAAGGCCCCTCAGGTGAGCTTCAGCTAGAAAAGTACACGTCTGAAACGGACATTCTCCCTGATGAGCAGATTCACAACCCTGATATTACTGGTCCTCACATTCCTGAGCTTTTCATTTCCGGCAGGAGCCCGTGCAGAGCTAATAAAGAACTTCCACTCGGAAATAACCATAAACCGGGACGGGACCATAGACGTCCGTGAAGACATAGAGTACGACTTCCAGTACGCCGAGAGGCACGGAATCTACAGGGACATCCCCTACAAGTACGACTACGGCTACAAGAGGTACAGCATCAGGCTCGACGTGAACCGCGTCACCGATTTTAACGGAGACCCGTACAAATACGAAGTCAGCAGCTCCGGAGGAAGTATCCACATCAGGATCGGCGATCCCGATACGACGGTGACCGGAGTGCACGGCTACAGGATCGAATATACGGTCAGGGGGGCGATAGCGTTTTTTGAAGACCACGACGAGCTTTACTGGAACGTAACGGGGGACGAATGGAGAGTCCCGATTATGAGAGCGGGCGCCCGGGTCTCTTTCGATGTAGAGACGAGTGAGGGCGTAGAGGCCGAATGCTATACGGGGGTGAGGGGCTCGACCGACAAGGAATGCAATTATAAAATTTCAGCGGAAAGCGTGAACTTTCTGGCGACGAATTCTCTCTGGGCAGGTCAGGGGCTGACCATCGCGGTCGGACTGCCCAAAGGCTCGATCGAGGAACCCTCGGCAATGACGAAAGCCCTATGGTTCCTCTCCGACAACTGGTATTTCGGTCTCCCGTTCCTCACCTTTTTCGTTATTGCGTACATATGGAGCAGCCGGGGTAGAGACCCCGAGGGAAGAGGGGTGATCACTGTCAGATATGTGCCGCCCAAGAACCTGACCCCCGCCGAAGCGGGTACGCTCGTCGATGAAAGGGCCGACATCCTCGACATCACATCCACGATAGTCGACCTCGCGGTGAGGGGATATCTCAGGATTGAAGAAATCGAAAGCACGAAATTGTATTTTTTCACCGATAGGGATTACAGACTCTTAAAAACAAAAGAGCCGGGCCCGGGTGAATTAAAGCCTCACGAAGAGAAGGTGTTTTCCGGCATCTTCAAAAACAGGGAAAAAGTTCTAGTCTCGGCTCTCAGGGACAAATTCTACACAGAGCTGCCGCCCATAAAAAAGGCGCTCTACGGAGAACTCGTCGGCAAAAAATATTTCCCTGCCGACCCGGAGAAAGTAAAGGGCATTTACAAGTGGATAGGGATAATAATACTGATTTTGTCGTTTGTGCTTTTCAGCAACTTCCTCCTAAAAATCTCGATTGCGCTTTCGGGACTGATAATCCTCGTCTCGTCGAGATACATGCCGAGAAAGACCAGGGAGGGGACGCTCCTAAACGAAGAGCTGTTGGGGTTCAGGGAATTCATCGACAGGGCGGAGAAGGACAGGATCGAAGCCCTGGCAAAGGACGACCCGACGCTCTTCGACAGGATCCTTCCTTTCGCGCTCGTATTCGGACTCGAAGACAAGTGGGCCGATGCGTTCCGGGACATGTACAGGGAGCCGCCGTCCTGGTATTCCTCACCCAACTACAGGAACTCGTTCTCACCCAATACGTTCGTTTCGGACCTCGGCAGGAGCCTGGGAGTAATGAACAGCTCTCTCTCCTCGACACCGAGGAGGTCGGGGGGGAGCGGATTAGGCGGAGGGGGGTCGAGCGGAGGGGGAGGCGGTGGAGGGGGAGGCGGGTCCTGGTAATTGCCGCCTGGCTCCAGGAAACGGGATAATACGACACCCCGTTTCACACATCTAACTAGGTTTCCCGATCGATACGGGTCTTTATCCGCGCAGCCGGATAGTCTTCCGGCATAATAGCAATCAGCCGTCATTATTAATAATATGCACCTGCAAAGATTCCCCCATTTTTAACCGGAATGGGATTATAATTTATTAGTCATAATACGATTGTTATATTTGACAGCGAATATAGATACTCATTAGGGGGAAATTGAAATCCGCAAGCAATAGAACGCGGCAACAGAAGTGGATTCGTGTGAGGGGTGCGTGCCCGCATTTCATGACAGCCGTATAATCAAGACCCCTAAAAAGCAATGACAGGGACCTTGGCTGCGACCGAAGCAGCTTGCCGAACCCACTCGAATCCCGCACTGTTCAAAGTTTCTCATCTGCTAATTTAAAAGGAAGATAGAGTATGCAAGACAAGTCCAAAACAAGAAATGAGTCAAAAGAAAAAGCAAAGGTTATAAAAAAACGTCCGGACACACACGGCAAAACGCTTTACCGCCCGCGGACATCGTCCGAACCAGAGACCGACCAGCGATCCTTATATAAATCATTTTATGAATTCAGCCCGCTCATGAATTTCACGATCGATAGAAAAGGAATAGTCAGAACCGTGAATTCAATCGGCGCGGAGCACCTCGGTTACTCCGTGGAGGAGCTAATAGGGCAGCCGGTCCTTAATGTGTTTCATCCCGAGGATAGAAAAAGCGTTCTCGCCCAGATGAAAAAATGTCTGAACAACCCGAACAAGGTACACACGTGGGAGATCCGTAAAGTTAGAAAAGACGGCAGCTTGATCCGGGTCCGTGAAAACGCCAAAGTGACGCTCATCGGTAATAGAAAAACCTGCATAAATATACTATGCGAAGACATTACGGAAATGAAGAACGCGGAGTTCCTGCTGAATACGGAAAACAAAGTCTTGGAGAAGATCGCCGAGAACGCGACCCTGGATCAGATTCTCAATCTACTGTGCAGGGAGATCGAGAGTCAAGCATACGGTATGCTGTGCTCTTTTCTCATACTGGATCAAGACAAAAAAACACTGAGGCACGGGGCAGCGCCAAGCCTCCCGGACGGGTATACAAATGGAATTGACGGCGTTGAAATCGGACCGTGCGTCGGCTCCTGCGGCACTGCAGCATATCTTAAAAAGCCCGTCATCGTGACCGACATTGCAACCGACCCCCTCTGGGCGGATTACAAAGAATTGGCCCTGAAATACGGATTAAGAGCCTGTTGGTCCACACCCATTATTTCCACAGACGAGAAAGTATTAGGCACATTCGCAATGTACTATGACCACCCGCGTTCTCCCAACTCTTATGAAATTAAGACAATAGAAATGGCGACACATCTGGCCCGGATTGCAATCGAGCGGACGAACGCGCAGGAACTGGTGACCCGTTTCGGCGAAATCCTCGAAGAATCCCTGAACGAGATTTATATTATCGATGCCGAGACACGTAAATTCCTGCAGGTAAACAAGGGCGCCCGAAACAACCTCGGATATACATCCGATGAATTTCTCGATCTCGACCCAATCGATATAAACCCCGACCTCACGCCGGACTTCTTCGGCAAAGTCGAACCCCTGATTTCCGCCGACCGTAAAAAAATAAGGGTCGAAGGCGTACACCGGCGAAAGGGCGGCACACAGTACCCAGTAGAAACGTATTTGCAGTTATCGAGCTTCCAG
>DATIET010000311.1:0-2203 GCA_035455615.1 Thermodesulfobacteriota bacterium | reverse complement strand
GGATCCGATCCGCATGACGAGGCAAGTGTTATAAGGCGTTCAACATTTTCAATCAGTTCGTCAGAAGTCATTTATCTAGTCCGATTTTTTAGTTTCTTCTTTATTATATTACACCACGTACCATTGAATATAAATGATTCGTATAGATTTGAAAGGTACCCCCTCACCCTAGCCCTCTCCCTCCCAATAGGGGAGAGGGAAACAAAGAGAAAAGATGAGATTGCCGCGCTTCGCTCGCAAAGACAGATTAAGACTGAGTTCCCGATTTATTTTGGCTTGTGTTGCAAATGTGGCGGATAATGAAGCATATTTGTAATTAGCGGAGGGCGACCGGTAGGAAAGGGGAGGGAAAAATGGGCCAAAAAAAGGGCGGTTATTTCTAACCGCCCCTTCTTCAAGACCTTCTTTAACTTTTATATCTTAATTTACGTTTGTACCGAGCTCTTCGCCCATCGGCAATGCTGTCGGCGGGATCACGACGCTCTGTACGACAGGCCCGTCAGACTCGATCGCCGCCTCGAGGACCTCGTCCATATGGTCTACGAGCTTGATCTTGACGTCCTTGAGTATGTTCTCGCGGATGTCCTTCAGGTCCTTTTCGTTCTCCTGCGGGATGATAACCGTCTTGACCTTGCCCCTGTGAGCCGCAAGGATCTTCTCCTTGAGCCCGCCTATCGGGAGCACCCTGCCTCTGAGCGTTATCTCCCCGGTCATCGCGACGTCGTGTTTGACCGGCTTCTTTATGAGCGCCGATACTATGGCGGTACCGATCGCGATACCCGCCGACGGCCCGTCCTTTGGCGTCGCTCCCTCGGGGACGTGGATGTGTATGTCCACCTTCTGATGGAAGTTACGCTCAAGCCCGAGCCTCTCGGCCCTCGACCTGACGTAGCTCATGGCGGCCTGCGTCGATTCCTGCATGACCTCCCCGAGCTTCCCGGTAACGGTGAAGTTCCCCTTTCCGGGCACGACGGATACTTCTATAGTCAGCAGCTCTCCGCCGACTTCCGTCCACGCGAGCCCCGTGGATATGCCTATTTGCGGCTTCTCCTCTATCTCGCCGTACTTGAATTTGGGGATGCCCAGGTACTTCTGCGTCGTTATCATGTTGGGCGTGATCTTCACGACGTGGTCAGGCCCTTTCTTCACGATATCCCTCGCAGCCTTCCTGCAGAGCGTGGCGAGCTCCCTCTCGAGGGTCCTCACGCCGGCTTCCCTCGTATATCGCCTGATGACCGTCTGTATAGTCGGGTCCGAAAGCTTCAGGTTTTCTTCCTTGATCCCGTGCGCTTCGAGCTGCTTCGGAACGAGGAATTTCTTCGCTATCTCGAGCTTCTCGTCTTCCGTGTACCCCGAGATGCGGATGATTTCCATCCTGTCCTGGAGCGCCCACGGTATCGTGTGCAGCACGTTCGCGGTCGTGATGAACATTACGTTGGTAAGGTCGTAGTCGACCTCTATGTAATGGTCGTTGAAGGAGACGTTCTGCTCCGGGTCGAGCGCCTCTAAGAGCGCCGACGCCGGGTCTCCTCTGAAGTCCATTCCCAGTTTGTCGATTTCGTCGAGCAGGAATACCGGATTGGTGGTCCCCGCCTTTCTTATTCCCTGAATTATCTTTCCGGGCAGGGCGCCGATATAAGTACGCCTGTGCCCCCTGATCTCGGCTTCGTCCCTTACTCCGCCCAAGGAAACCCTCACGAACTTCCTTCCCATCGAGCGGGCGATAGACTTCGCGAGCGAGGTCTTGCCGACCCCGGGCGGTCCGACGAAGCAGAGTATCGGCCCCTTGATCTTTTTCGTAAGGGCCTGCACCGCGAGGTATTCGAGAATCCTCTCCTTCGGCTTCTCGAGCCCGAAGTGGTCTTCTTCGAGTATCTTCTGCGCTTCGTCTATGTCTATCCTGTCGTCCGTCTTCTCTTCTCCCCACGGCAGCGAAAGGAGCCAGTCTATGTAGTTCCTCACTACAGTGGCTTCGGCCGACATGGGCGACATCTGTTTCAGCTTCTTAATCTCTTTTTTGACCTTCTGCTCGGCCTCTTCGGGCATGGTCTTCTTCTTGAGCCTCTCCTCGAACTCCTGTATTTCCGATTTGAGGTCGTCCTTTTCGCCGAGCTCCTTCTGAATGGCCCTCATCTGCTCCGTAAGGTAGTACTCCTTCTGGGCCTTCTCCATCTGCTTCTTTACCCTGGACCGTATCTTCTTC
>DATIET010000310.1:0-3480 GCA_035455615.1 Thermodesulfobacteriota bacterium | reverse complement strand
CGCGTTCGTCATCCCGGCTGTAATAGCGGTCATGATGCTCAACCAGAAGCTCAACATCACGACGGCGAACGCCGTGAGCACTGATGAAACGTCGCCGACGTCTGAATAATCTGGCTCCAGTCTGAGTTCTGTTATTTTACTCGCCATTCACTAAGGAAGCGGCATCGGGATAAGTTAGTGAATGGGGAATTGAAAAAAGGGGACAATTGTATGGATCATAAAAAGTATCTCGAAAATATTAACCCGGAAAGGCGCGAGTTCCTGGAGAAGGTGACCAAGGGCGCGTTCATCATCCCGACGGTCATATCGGTCATGATGCTCAACCAGAAGCTCAACCTCACCACGGCAAATGCAAATAGCAACGACTTGGGTCAGTTTTAAGACATATAGCTGGGCTCAGGCCACGGGTTATTTATACTTACCGAGTGGGGCTGCGGTCACCCGGGCGGTCGAAGAATAGTGAGGTCCTGTCCGCATGCGGCGGGAGTAACTTCCTATCCAGTCTTAAGCAGCCCGCAATAATTAATGACATTGTCTTTTCTATACATCCCTTCCGGTTATTATTCCCTGTGGGTAATCCTGCATTGAGCCAGATATTCCTTTCAGCCGCCATGATCGTACGCAACGAGGAGCGTTTTCTCAGGGACTGCCTGGAGTCGCTCAAAGGCGTCGCTGACGAGATCGTCGTCGTCGACACAGGGTCCACGGACGGTACGAAGGGGGTAGCCGCCGAATACGGCGCGAGGGTTTTCGATTTCCCGTGGTGCGACGATTTTGCCGTCGCCCGGAACGTATCCGTCGAACATTGCCTCGGGGAATGGATACTCTTCATAGACGCCGACGAAAGACTCGGGCCCGTCGAAAAGGCTCTCGTCAGAGCCGACCTCTCGCGCCCCGGATACAACGCATTTACGGTAAGCTACCGGCCCATCACGGGTTTCACCGCATTCAGGGAATACAGGATATTCAGGAACGACCCGAGGATAAGGTTCGAGGGGATAATCCACGAGACGGTGGTCCCGTCAGTAAAGAGGGCGGGGGAGGAGGACGGGCTCGCTATCGGCGACTCCGTGCTCGAGGTCCATCACATCGGATACGACGGGGATATGAGGCGGAAACATGAACGGAACCTCCCTCTGTTACGGAGGCATGTGGAGAACCTTCCCGAGAATATTTTTCTCAGGTTTAAGCTGGGCGTGGTCTTAAAGGCGCTCGGAGATACGGAAGGGGCCGAGCGCGAGTGGCGGAGGGCGATAGAGTCCGTCCGCCGGAGGGATAACCTCATCCCGAGGGATAGTCAGCCTTATTACGACCTCATGCGTCTCCTGCTCGAAAAAGGGGAGGATATTACACCGCTGCTTCAGGAGGCGGAGGCCCTCTTTCCGGGCAATTACCTGATAATGTGGGTGAGGGCCATGGTCCTCATGCACGGAGGCGCGTACGAAGAAGCGGCCGGGATCTTCCGGCGGCTCACGTCCGTCGACCCGGATAATCTCGAACCCGAGAGGATCTCGTACGACCGGAGAATATTCGGCGAGTTTTCTTACGAGCCGATGGGCACCTGCTACTTCAAGCTCGGCAGGCTCGAGGAGAGCGGACGCTGTTATTCTCTTGCCCTCGAGCGCGACCCGGAAAACCCTGAATACCGGACGAAGCATAAGCTCGTATCCGCGCTACTTAAAAAATCCTGAATATCCGGGCGCCGTACCCGTTCCTCACCCTCTTTCTTGCATTTTTTGGCCGGATTATATATGATAAGACCCAATATCTTTTCTGTGAGAGGGTAAACCGATGGACGAGAACAAGAAGGCATCCAAAAATTTCCTCGACGATGTAAACCCCGAAAGGCGCGAGTTCCTGGAGAAGGTTACGAAAGGCGCGTTCATCATCCCGGCCGTTATATCGGTCATGATGCTCAACCAGAAGCTCAACCTCACGACGGCTAACGCCGCGAGCAACGACACGGTGTCCCTCCCGGACTAATTTTGATGCGTCACCGTATTTCGTCGGTTTGATGGTATCCGTATGCCGCGGATATTATCGCGCGCGCTCCCCGTTTATCTCCCCCGTATGATAGCAGTGTGATTTTGCCCGCTTGTTTCATCCGCCCGTTTTAGAGATAATACTCACCTGTAATAAATAACCGTCTTTTGCGGTGTGATTTCCACATGGTAAAAGGGAAAGACTACGGAGGATGCTGGCCCACCCCCGCGCAGGAGCTCCTGTTGAGGGCTTCATTACTCAAAGGCGACGGAGCCGTAAGCGCGTTCAGCGAATGGAAAGCTGCGGCCGACATCAATACCGTCGACCCCGGCTCCTACAGGCTCTTTCCCCTCCTCTATTCGAATCTTAAATCAAATGGTATAGACGATCCGCTCATGAACATATTCGGGTGGGTCTATAAGAAGACCGTCTCCAACAACAGGACTCTCTACGGCAGGCTGTCGGGGCTCCTCGCGGAGTTAAACGCGCGAGGCATGCCCGCGATACTGCACAAGGGCTCGGCGCTCGCGCTCCTCTATTACAGTGACCCCGGCCTCCGCCCGATGATGGACGCGGACATCCTAGTCCCGACCGGGAGGGTGCGAGAGGCGATAGATATAATCACGGGTCTAGGATGGCGCTCGTCCCTGACCCCGCTCAAGGGCTTCTCCGATAAGGAGCTTCTCTCGAAGCTCGGATGGACCCCGGCCGAGAGGAGCGTCCGGGATTATACGGACGAATATTTTTCGGTCAGGCACGGTCAGGACTTCACGAACCCCGCGCAGTTCACGATAGACCTCCACTGGCACCTCCTCCACGGCTACAACCGCCCGGACTCGGACGCGCTTTTCTGGAAAAGGGCGCGGGGCATAAGCGTGGAGGGCGTGGATGCGCTCGCGCTCGACCCCACGGACCAGCTGCTTCAGGTGTGCTCGCACGGGGTCGCGTGGAACACAATCCCGCCCATTAGGTGGGTGGCCGACGCTTCGGCGATAGTGCGGAAGGTGAGCGTGGAAGGGGAGGGGATCGACTGGGAGAGGCTGATTAACGTTTCGTTGAGGCACGGGAAGGTCCTCCCCGTCGGGGAAGCGCTCGGATATCTGAACAGGTATCTGGATCGGCCCCTGCCCGATGGGGTCTTTCGAAGGCTCGGTTCTGCCCCTGTATCGAAAACCGGGCGCTTCGAGTACCGGGTGAGGACGAGGCCCCCGGGCGTTCTCGACGGTTTGGTCGAGCTAAGATTCCTATGGAGCTCTTATTCGAGCGAGAACAGCGGGAAGAATTTATTTGTGAAGTTATACCGGTTCCCGAAATTCCTCCAGCACGTCTTCGGCATGGAGAGCGCATGGCACCTGGTCTTGTATTCCGGGTTCGAGCTCGTCAGGCGTACGGGGAAGTTTATCGGGTCGGTAAGAGAGAGAATTTTCGGGAAGCGCCCGTCTTAATGAAACCTTTGCCCGCGATACGTAACACCTCTGCCATGCGCTGGCTCAAGTA
>DATIET010000309.1:0-3193 GCA_035455615.1 Thermodesulfobacteriota bacterium | reverse complement strand
GGAAATACAGGAGTTTCAGGGTTTCGGCTCTTTCGAGCTTCGTTCCCTCGAGCACTTCCCTCATCGTCGCTCTCTCCTTCAAGAGTTGTACGAACCTGAGTTCTTTGGGTTTGAGCCCGAGGCTGTTTATATCGCTCTTTAATCTCGGGTCGGCAACGATCGTCGGGTTCGATGCTTCGAGGCTCTCGACGTCTATATATCTTCTGACGCCTTCATATATGACCTTCGATAAATCGACCTGATACGAAACTATCCTGTCCGCGAATTCGTCCCCGCTCTTAAACACGTATTTCCCGCTGATATAATAAAATCCCTTGAGTATTTTTTCCTGTATCTGGAACTCCAGAAAGCTATTCAGCTCGTGCGGTGAGGATATGCCCATTTCAAAAAGTATCTGTCCGAATTTCTGTTTGTTTTTAGAGGCCATGTCTACGGCTTTTTCATATGTCTCTTCGTCTATCCTGCCGCTCTGGAGGAGAATCCTCCCTATCGCCGTATCGATGTCTCCGCCCTCCGCGAACACCGGGTTCCCCTTGATAAAATAGATAATCAGGTTCGTATTCGCGGATATGGACAGTATCCCGCTCTTCTGCTTATGATGAATATCTACGAGGAGGCTCGGATAGAATGTGGCGCCCAAGCTTCCCTCATCCCCGTCGTCGGGGGATTTTTCGGGCTCCTCGATCGAAATGCCGGCCCTCAGGAAGTCGAAAAGAGAGTTAATCTGGGTTTTATCGTCGAATATCAGTACGGCTTTGGTCCCGGCTTTCAACACCCGGCCGCTGTTGAAGTCCACGATCTCGAACTCGTTTGAGTCTCTTATTGTGCTTATATATGTTCCCAGGGGATTGTGAGAAGTGTTCTCTATGACCGCCAAACCGGGTTTCTCGTATAAAAGTCTTTCGATGCCTTCCTTGTAATCTAAAACCACCGTTGCATATAGTTCTCTTAGCGCCAGGAACTCTTTTAAGACGTAACAGTAATCCCTGTCCGAACCGATTATTAGAGCCCTGTTAGGCAATTGTATCTCCGACCCCTCGACGCTGCCGTCATCCCTGTGACGGGAATAGCTCGCTATTCGGTATGATTTCAGCCTGTCGTCTCAGGTCCTGTATTATTTTCTGCTTGACCTGTGAACGCTGCTTTTCCAGCTCCTGCTCCATCAAACCATCCTTTACTTCGGCGAAATTCTCGGGGCTGGCGGTTTTTAAATCTTTGACCGAAACGATATAGAACTTGTCACCGTCATCATATATCCTGGTCGGCACCCCGGCCTCGGGATCGAGCTCGAATGCTTCGATGCTCACCATCTGGGAATCTATCTCGGGCGCCTTTTCCGAACGGGAAAAAAATCCGGTCTCCTTCAGCTCGAGGCCGAGCTTCTTTGCTTCAGCGGGGAGTTTCTCGTTCTTTAAGCCTCTCAGTTTCTTGATCGATTCTTCCGCCTTCTTCCTGGCCGTCTGAACGGATTTTTCACGTATTAGCGATTCGGCCGCTTCCTTTTTCGCCTCCTCGAATGTTCTTTCTCTCGGAGGGACTATCTCCTTCACCTCGACGACCCAGATACTTGCCCCTACCGGGATTATAGAGACGCTGCCCTTGTCGATACCGAAAGCCTGACGCGTTATCATAGGCGGTATGTCTTGAGCATCGTCGCTTATCGAGAAGGGTTTGCTCTCGGAAATAGTTACAATGGAAAATTCCTGGGCTATCGCGTCCAGTCCCGCACCGCCCCCTTCCGGATTATCGAGCCTGGACATGAACTGCTGGCGGAGCGCTTCCGCCTTCTGTGCTTTCAGCTTCGATTCTATATCCTTTCCCGCTTCGGCGAGAGGGGTCTGCTTTCCGTCCTCTGATGTGAATTCTTCAGGGTAGGCGTTGTAATAAGAGTTGATTTCGTCGTTTGACACCTGGACGTTCTTTTCGAAGGTTTCCGGGCCGAGTGTGAAATAGCGGATTTGCCTCATTTCTGCGGTCTTCATCTTGCCTTTGTGCTTCTGGTAGTAATTTTTTATCTCATCCTCGCTCGGGGTATAAGAGCCGGCGTAGTCAGCTCCGGAGAACGATATGTAATACAGGTTGATCTCTTCATTCTGCCTCTTGTAGACGTCCAGCAGGTTTTCTTCCGTGATAAGCGCCGTTTCATCGAGGAAACCTGCGAATTTCTCGGCCAGGAGCGTCTCTCTGTAAGAATTCTCGAATTCACCTACGTCCTGCTTAAGGGCCTGCTCTATAAATTGCTTGTACCTCTCCGCACCTACGAACTTCCCGTCGATCTGGAAATTCGGGTCCGATTTGATTGCATTATCGAGCTCTTCGTCCGTTACCTTAAATCCGAGACTCTTTGCTTTTTGAGCCAGGAGCTTGAGATTAATAAGCTGATTCAGCGCTATTATATTGATCTGATTAAGATATTCCTCGGGTATCTCGCCTCCCTGGCCGAACTGCCTTTTCAGGCTGTCCCTCATCAGATAGAAATTGACTAGGCTGACGTCCTCTCCGTTGACCTTCGCCGCAGTCCTGTTTGGGACATCGGTGATTGCGCCGAAGTCGCTGAGGTTGTATCCGATGCCTATGATGAATGCGACGGCGATCAGGATCAATATGCCCCTGATAAACCAGCTGTTTCTGTTACGAATGAAATTGAGACTCATTTATTTATATTCCCCTTTGATGCTGAATTCTTATAAAAATCTATATCACTTCCTCTTCAGTTTCAACAAGCCTGGATTTGGAGCAGTCATGTTCTAGTTTCAAACCGGGCCGATTAAACCATGGGACCGTTCTCCGCTGTACTGGATGGCTCCGGATTAACTTGACAGTTCCGGCACGCTCAAATATTCTTAAGCCCTTCTTAAGACCGGAGTTGTTAAATATAAAGAATCGGTTTTTCATTTTCTCTTTTCTCGAAGGTCTATCCCAATGATAACTGCCCTCGGCGGAGGCGTCGGCGCCGCTAAATTTCTGGAAGGACTGTCTGATGTAATCAGCGGAGAGAATCTGTCGGTAGTCTTAAATACCGGTGACGACATCGTTTTACACGGTCTCAGGATATCCCCGGATATCGATACGATAATATACAGGCTTACGGGCATGATAGACGTTAACAAGGGGTGGGGGGTAGGTGGCGATACGTTCAGCTGCCTTTCAGCACTCTCGAGATTCGGCTCCGAGACCTGGTTCAACATCGGGG
>DATIET010000308.1:0-3387 GCA_035455615.1 Thermodesulfobacteriota bacterium | reverse complement strand
TCAAAAAGGGCCTCAGCGCGGGCAGGGTGCAGAGCGTCGCTCTCAGGCTCGTCGTCGACAGGGAGCGCGAGATAGAGGCCTTCAAGACGGAAGAGTACTGGACGATCGAAGCCGACCTCAAAAGGGTGAAGGACACCAAGGATTCTTCGTTCACGGCCGTGCTCTCATTGTATGACGGAAAAAAAATCGCGATATCCGACGAAACGCACGCGAACTCGATAGTCGATTCCGTAAGGAACGAAAAATTCATAGTCAATTCCGTCGAAAGGAAGGAGAGGAAAAAGAACGCACTCCCCCCCTTCATCACGAGCACGCTCCAGCAGGAGGCTTCCCGGAAGCTCCGGTTCTCCGTTAAAAAGACGATGATGCTCGCGCAGAAGCTCTATGAAGGCATTGACCTCGGCGAAGAGGGCCCCGTGGGTCTCATCACTTACATGAGGACCGACTCCGTCAGGATATCCGGGGGGGCGCTCAACGAGGCGAGGGAAATAATAATGAAGACATACGGCGGCGAATACCTGCCCGAGAAGCCTAACACGTTCAAGGTCAAAAAATCAGCGCAGGACGCCCACGAAGCTATCAGGCCGACGTACGTGGGCAAGCTCCCCGACTCCGTAAAACGGCACCTCTCAGACGACGAGTTCCAGCTCTACAAGCTCATATGGCAGAGGTTCGTCGCCTCCCAGATGAACCCCATCGTCTACGACCAGACGGCCGTCGAGATAAACGCCGGGAGGGGGACTTTCAGGGTCACGGGCTCCGTCGTGAAATTCCCGGGCTTCTCGGCCGTATACCTGGAGGGCATGGAAGAGGAGGAGGAGGAGAAGGAGAAGGATGAAATGAAAAAGCTCCCCGAGCTCGCAAAGGGCGACGAGCTCGACCTCCTGGGCGTAAACGGCATCCAGCATTTCACACAGCCGCCGCCCCGGTTCACCGAGAGCTCGCTCGTGAAGGAGCTCGAGGAAAAGGGTGTCGGGCGGCCGTCCACGTATGCCTCGATACTCTCGACGATAATCGACCGCGAATACGTCAGCAAGGAGAAGAGCAAGCTTAAGCCTACCCTCCTCGGCTGCTCGGTGAACGACCTCCTGGTCCAGGGTTTCCCCGAGATAATGGACGTGAAGTTCACCGCGGATATGGAGGAAAAGCTCGACAACGTGGAGGAGGGGAACGTAAACTGGGTGGAGCTGCTGAAAGGTTTCTATCAGGGGTTCTCGTCGAGGCTTGACAAGGCTCAGGATACGATGAAGAGCCTGAAGAGGGACGGCATCCCTACTGACATCGCTTGCGATGTCTGCGGCTCGCCTATGATCATAAAATGGGGGAGGAACGGAGAGTTCTTATCATGCTCGCGCTACCCCGAATGCAAGAACGCCAAGGCTTTCGAATACGACCCCGAGGGCGTCATTAAAGTCGTGGAGAAGGTCCCCCCTGTTATCAGGGAGGATATAAAGTGCGACAAGTGCAGCTCCCCCATGGTCATAAAGCAGAGCAGGAGAGGGGAGTTCCTTGCGTGCACGCGCTACCCCGAATGCAAGAACGCCAAAAATTTCGAGTACGACACAGAGGGCAATATAAAAATAATAGAGAAAGTGGAGCCCGTGGTGAGGGAAGACATCAAGTGCGAGAAGTGCGGAAAGCCGATGGCTGTGAGGAGCGGAAGGTTCGGGAAATTCCTCGGCTGCACGGGCTATCCCAAGTGCAGGAACATAAAGGGCATAGACGAGAACGGCAATCCGGTCGATCCCAAGCAGAACGGGAAAGGGCAGGGCCGGAAGAAGTCAGGCGGGGATCAGCCGATCCTCAATTGAAACCCGCGCTTCACGGATACGCTTGAACGCTTATCGGCGCGTTCTCTGTATCGCATACCATAAAATCGCGTATAATTTAGACACATGCCGGACACCGAGAGAAAATCGAGGCAGATTAGAATAGGCAAGGTCAGTGTAGGCGGTGGTGCGCCCGTAACCGTACAGTCCATGACCAAGACGGATACGAGGGACGTCCCCGCAACGGTCGCCCAGATAAAGAGCCTCGAGAAAGCGGGGTGCGACATAGTACGCCTCGCGGTTCCCGACATGGACGCAGCCCTCGCCCTCGGAAAGATCAGGAAGCAGACGAAGATACCGATAGTCTCGGACATCCATTTCGATTACCGCCTCGCCCTTGAGGCCGTAAGGCAGGGCGTTGACGGCATGAGGATCAACCCCGGAAACATAGGGGCGAAATACAGGATAAAGGCCGTCGTCGACGCAGTCAGGGAGAGGGGAATACCGATAAGGATAGGCGTCAATTCGGGCTCCCTCGAAAAAGACATATTGAAGAAGCACGGCTCCCCGACCCCCGAGGCTTTGGCGGAAAGCGCCCTCAGGCATGTATCCATACTGGAAGACCTCGATTTCAGGGACATAAAGATTTCCGTAAAATCGACCGACGTAAAAAAGATGATCGCGGCCTATCGCATACTCGCCGAGGTTACCGACTACCCGCTTCACCTGGGCGTCACGGAAGCGGGCACGTATGAGATGGGGACTATAAAGTCCTCGGTAGGGATAGGCACGCTTCTCGCCGAAGGCATAGGGGATACGATAAGGGTCTCGCTTACCGGAGACCCGGTCGATGAGATAGACGTCGGCATCAAGATACTGAAGTCCCTCGGGATAAGGCGGAACGGCATAGAGCTCATCTCCTGCCCCGGATGCGGCAGGCTGGAGATAGACCTCATGAAGCTCGTTAAGGACGTCGAGGACAGGATAGCCGGGCTCGAGCTGCCGAGGCCGATAAAGATCGCCATACTCGGCTGCGTCGTGAACGGCCCCGGAGAGGCATCCGAAGCCGATATAGGCATAGCCGGGGGCCGCGGCAAGGGCATGCTCTACAAGGACGGAAAGCTCGTCCGCTCGTTCAAGGAAGGACAGATCGTGGACGAGCTCGTGAAAGAGCTCGAGACCTTCGCCGAGCCTGCGAATTGAATCCAATTCCTATACGATCCTTTTAACATCCTCATTTTCCCTCAAATAAATTGTAGGAGCGGCTTCCTGCCGCGACACACACGTAGGGTGTGGTTTATGAAAAGAAAAGGACAATATTATTTTCTTCTTTGTCTGGATACAAAGAAGCAAAAATCATCCGACTACAGAATTGTGCTAAAAATCTTGTATTTAAGCTAAAATCTTTCAAATAGGAAGCTGAAAGATTATCACGCTTAAACACGCGATTTTCTTAACGCAAATTCTGTAATGTCGGGAAGAGAAAGGCAAAAGACAGATTTCTCGCGCAGCTCGAAATTATATTTTCTTTTTTATTTGCCTTTAGGTTAGGAAAGATTTTTATTTCCCAAATCTTTAAACCCAAAAAGCCCATACCATTCCACCTCCCTATCTTTTA
>DATIET010000307.1:0-10926 GCA_035455615.1 Thermodesulfobacteriota bacterium | reverse complement strand
ATACGAAGGGGCCTGAAAGGTCTCGAACAGAAGCGGTTTGAAAGCCGCGTGGAAAAGATCGATCCCGCCGACTGAAACCGCACCCAGCGTATCGCCGTGGTACGCGTTCCGGAGGGAGACGAATTTGGTTTTACCGGGCTTCCCTCTGTGCTGCCAGTACTGGAAAGCCATTTTAATCGCGACCTCGACGGCGCTTGCCCCGTCGCCCGAATAGAATACCTTCTTGAGCCCCGGAGGGCATATTTCTATGAGCTCTTTCGCAAGGAGCGCGGCAGGGGCGTTCGTAACTCCGAGGAGCGTGCTGTGGCTCAGCAGGTCCACCTGTTCTTTAATGGCGTTGTCTATCTCGGGTACCCGGTGGCCGTGTATATTCACCCAGAGCGACGAAACCCCGTCGATATACCTCCTGCCTTCGGAATCGATGAGGTAAGCCCCTTCGCCCCGCTCGATGACAACGGGGTCTTTCCCCTCGTATTCCCTCATCTGGGTGAAGGGGTGCCATATGAATTCCTTATCGTAAGCTCCCGAATTTTTCTTTCCGTCCGACATCTCTGTGATTGCTGCGGCTTTTGAGGATGGAGGTTTATGCCGGAATTGACCGGCCGGGCGTCCGGTCAGTTAACATCTTTTCTGACCGGCATTTCGAGGTCGCCCAGCATCCTTAGGTCCTCTTCCGGAGACCTGCCCGGAGTGGTGAGGTAATTTCCCAGAATCATCGCGTTCGCGCCGGCAATGAGCCCCATCGACTGCAGGTCCCTGAGCGTAACCTCCCTCCCCCCGGCTGTCATGAGTATTTTATCCGGCAGTATGAGCCTGTATATCGCTATTGTCTTGACCGCTTCGAAAGGCTGGAGCGCCTGGAGCTTTTCGAACGGGGTCCCGGGTCTCGGGTTGAGAAAATTGATAGGCACCCAGCTAGGGCCGAGCTCTTTCAACTCGAAGGCGAGCTCGAGCCTCTGACCCGGCGATTCCCCCATCCCGAGTATCCCTCCGGAGCAGAGGTGCATGCCCGCTTTTTTTACCAGCTCCGCCGTCCTGAGCCTGTCATCGTAGGTATGTGTAGTGCAGATGCTGGGGAAGTAGCTCCTGCAGGTCTCGAGGTTATGGTTGTACCGCCAGACCCCGTGCTCCTTGAGCTCGTAGGCCTGCTCTTCCCTGAGGTCCCCGAGCGAGCAGCCTATCTTGAGGCTCGTTTCGGCGCGGAGAAGGTCCACGGCTTCGAGCACCTTTTTGAAAATCCTGGGCGTCGGCCCCTTTGCGCTTATGACTATGCAGAAGTCCATCGCCCCCAGCTTCTCCGACTGCTTGGCAGCCAGCAATATCTTCTCGGCCGCCACGAGCGGATGCGCGGTGACTTCGGTATCGTAATGCGCCGATTGGGAGCAAAAAGAGCAGTCTTCCGGGCAGTTGCCGGTCTGGGCGCTGATGATCGACCTTAAAAAAACGCCGTCGCCCTTATATTTTAAAGTGACTTTCCTGGCTAGGGAAATCAGGTCCGGAACCTCGGGCTTTTCGAGCTCGTAGAGAGCCGCGGCCTCTTTAAAACTTATGGGCTCCTCATTGACAAGCAGCTTCTCGGCAACAATATCGAGGACTGAAATACCGGCTCTCCCGTCTCTCCAGCTGGAATTGCTCTTAGATTACTGGAAGGGCATTTATTGTCAATAACACTAGCCTTTTTCAGGAGAAGTATTATATAATTATTTATGGAAGATTGTCCGGAAGGGCGGGGAAAATAATACTGATAAAGACATTATATCCTCGATCGTATACAATATATGCTTTATGAACGGGTGTATACTTGAATTATTTAGTTCAATTACGCCCGGCGCAGGTCCGAATAAAGACTTTGTCCGTATATTTTCCGTATATATACAGGACGATGATATAAGAAAAATTGCAGGGTAAAAATTTCATAACCATCTCACGCGAGACTGACAAACAGGGGGAATTACGCCAATGGAGCAAGTACTGACTCTAGAAGAAGCCGCTCAATACCTCAAAGTAGCCAAGCCCACACTCTACAGATTGCTGGAAGACGGAAAGATCCCTGCATTCAAGGTCGGGAACCAGTGGAGGTTCACGAAGGAGCTCATCGATAAATGGCTCTGGGACCAGCTGCCCAAGAAAAAGAACGTTCTGGTCGTGGATGACGAAAAGCTGATAGCTATGGATATCAAAAAGATCGTTACTTCCGAAGGACACGACGTAATTACGATGCAGAGCGGAGTCGAGGCGTCAAGAGTCATAGAGGATTCGAACATCGATCTGGTATTCCTCGACCTGGTACTCCCCGACATAAACGGGGTGGAAGTCCTGAAGGGGATTAAAAAAGCAAAAAGCGACCTGCCGGTCGTTATAATTACAGGCTACCCGGACAGCGAAATTATGAACCAGGCCCTGGAGCTGGGGCCGATCTCGGTACTCAAAAAACCGTTTAACAGGGAGCAGATACGCGATCTGCTAAAGATACTCCTTGCCCCCGCGACCAGTGCTGGAAGAACCAAGGCCAAACAATAGAGGGTCGGGTATAAGGGGGGGGCGAATGAGGGCGGGCCAGGTCACGCGCCGGATGAACCATAGCCCTTAATATCAACGGAAAGGCCCTCCATGAGCCGATCAGCGAAGCGTATACGGAGAATACGTCTCCATCCGAGTCCTGGGAGCGTCTATCCGCGGGCGGAGTGATTATACCCGGCCGAATCTCCTCATTTTGGCTAATATCCTAAAAATTGGATAGAATTCTCTAAGAATAGTTACGGGAGGTATGCAATTTTGTCTGCCAAAATTAGGAAATACGGACTGTTTATAAACGGAAAGGAGACGGATTCCGTCTCCGGGAAAACCTATACAAGAGAAAACCCGGCGACCGAGGAGCCCTTTGCCGAGATAGCCGAGGCTCAGAAGGAAGACGTAGACAGCGCGGTAAAAGCGGCGGGGAAAGCGTTTGAAACGTGGTCGAAGGTCCCGGTCGCTGAGCGGGTAAAGCTCGTTCACAGGATCGCTGCGCTCATCGATCAGAATAAGGAAACGATTGCCCTCACCAACACGCTCGAAACAGGAAAGCCTGTAAGGGAGAGCCGTGTCGTGGAGATAGGCGGCGCCGTCAGGACCCTCGAATACTATTCGGGGGCGGCCACGAGGCTAAACGGCGAGAGCATCTCGGTATCGGAAAACCAGCTCACGGTCACGCTCAAGGAGCCGTTAGGAGTTGTCGGGCAGATAATCCCCTGGAATTTCCCCCTCCTTCTCTCCCTCTGGAAAATAGCCCCTGCGCTGGTGGCGGGATGCACTATAGTGCTCAAGCCCGCGGAATATACACCCTGCGGTATCCTCGAAGTGGCAAGGCTCTGCTCCGAGGCTGGACTGCCGGACGGAGTGCTGAACGTCGTGCCCGGTATGGGGGAGGTGGCGGGACAGTCCCTCGTAGAGCACCCGGGAGTGGCGAAGGTGGCGTTCACGGGATCGACGGAAGTCGGAAAGATAGTGATGAGGACCGCGGCCGAGACGATTAAACGAATATCGCTTGAGCTCGGGGGGAAGGCGCCGTGCATAGTTTTCGAGGACGCCGATATTGAGAATACGATCGAAGCCGCACTGAGAGGAGGGTTCTTCAACCAGGGAGAGAACTGCACCGCCGTAACGCGTCTCCTCTTGCATGAGGACATATACGATAAGTTCCTCCCGCCGTTCATAGACAGGGTAAAGCAGATAAGGCAGGGGAACCCGCAAAGCGAAGACACCGAGCTCGGCTCTCTCATCTCCAAAGAACATTTCGACAATGTGAAATCATATTTCGAGAAGGGAGTGAACGAAGGAGGGCAGGCTCTCCACGGCGGAGGCAGGCCACGGGATATAAAGAAGGGGTATTTCTTCGAGCCGACGGTCCTGGCCGACGTCGAGCCCGGTTCGACGGTCGCATGCGAGGAGATATTCGGCCCGATAGTAGCGGTCATACCGTTCAGGACCGAAGAAGAGGCCGTCAAAATCGCGAACGACACCGTCTACGGTCTCGCCGGAGGGATATGGTCGCGGGATATAAAGAAGGCCTTGAGGGTGGCTAAAGCCGTGAAAGCAGGATATCTGTGGATAAATACATACGGAGGCATAGTGCCCGAGACGCCATACGGCGGGTTTAAGCAGAGCGGGATAGGGAAAGAGCTCGGCACGGAGGGGCTCGATATGTACCTCGAAACCAAAGCGGTAAATATTTATATAGGCGATAAGATACCGGCGTGGTACAAGGGCTGAACAGCATCCGCTCACCCGATGCCCGCACCAAACATTAACGTGTCGGATCGTAATATCGTAATCGGCGGTTCGGAAGACTCGAATATCTCGAAAGACACTAAGGAAGATTGGTAGAGCCCATAAGGTACCTGTCGCACTCACGCGCGGCCTGCCGCCCTTCATTGATCGCCCATACGACCAGGCTCTGGCCGCGTCTCGCGTCCCCGGCGGCGAATATGCCTTCTACGTTGGTCTTATACTTTCCGTACTCGGCCTTTGCATTCGAGCGGTCGTCCCGCTCTATTTTAAGCTGATTAAGCAGGCCTTCTTCCGGCCCAAGGAAGCCCAAAGCCAAGAATACGAGCTGCGCCGGCCAGACCTTTTCGGTGCCTGGTATTTCCCTGAATGAAGTGCGGCCGTTTTCTCCCATGTGCCATTCTATCTGGATGGTATGGAGCTCCTTCACGTTGCCCTTCTTATCCCCCGCGAATCTCGTCGTCAGGACCTGGTACCTTCTGGGGTCCTCGCCGAACACAGCCATGGCCTCTTCCTGGCCGTAGCTGATCGTATATACCTTCGGCCACTGCGGCCAGGGGTTCTCGGAGGCGCGCTCGAACGGGGGCTTCTGCAATATCTCGAACTGCAGCAGGCTCCTGCACCCGTGCCGCATCGAAGTGGCCACGCAGTCGGTCCCCGTATCTCCACCGCCGAGCACTATGACGTCTTTATCCTTCGCGGATATGAATTTCTTATCCTTGAGATTGCTGTCGAGGAGGCTTTTAGTGTTGGCCTTCAGGAACTCCATGGCGAAATGAATGCCCTTAAACCCCCTGCCTTCGACCGGAAGGTCGCGGGGCCTGGTGGCGCCGGTGCATATAACGACTGCGTCGTATTCCTTAAGGAGGTTCTCGGCCGGGTAGTCTTTGCCTATCTCGGTATTGGTGACGAACCTGATACCCTCTTCCGTGAGCAGTTTTACCCTTCTATCGACCACACGCTTGTCCAGGTGAGGGTTGGGGATGCCGTACATGAGGAGCCCCCCCACCCTGTCGTCCCTTTCGAACACGGTAACCAGGTGCCCCGCCTTGTTAAGCTGAGCGGCGCATGCGAGCCCCGCGGGCCCGGACCCTATGACGGCGACTTTTTTTCCCGTCCTTGTCTCGGGTAACTCCGGTACGACCCACCCCTCTTCAAAACCCTTGTCTATTATCGTGCATTCGATCGTCTTGATCGTTACGGGCGTTTCGTTGATGCCGAGGACGCACGACCCCTCGCACGGCGCGGGGCATATCCTCCCCGTGAATTCAGGAAAATTGTTCGTCTTATGGAGACGCTCGAGCGCTTCTTTCCAGAGCCCCTTGTAAATGAGGTCGTTCCACTCGGGTATGAGGTTATTTACCGGGCAGCCCGCAGTCAATCCGTTTATGATAGACCCGGTCTGGCAGAAAGGGATGCCGCAGTCCATGCACCTCGACCCCTGAACCTTGAGCTTAGACTCGGGAAGATGCTTATGGAATTCCTTCCAGTCCTTAATGCGCTCTCCGGGCGAGCGGTCGGGCTCAAGCTCTCTTTCATGCTCCATAAAACCAGTAGGGTCACCCATTAAACTTCCTCCAGCTTAAATTCGATACGATTATACCGGAATTTGTTTTACTTGTAAGAGACAGAGAGAGATTTAATTGCCGCTTACGCGGGCCAGGTCTCTTTTGTTTTCTTCAAACGCGGCCATGAGGGCTTCTTCCCCGCTGAGGCCGGTTTTTTGGACTTTCTTTATCGCTTCGAGCATTCTCTTGTAATCCTTCGGCATGACCTTGACGAATTTCTCCGATAAATCGGTGAAGCGCGCGAGTATGTCCCTTCCCCTCTCGCTATGGGTGTATTCGACGTGCCGCTTTATCATGCCGTTTATCTCGTCTAAATCTTCCTCATCCGGTTTATCGAGGCTTACCATGTCCTTATTGCACCTTACAGGGAAATCCCCGATTTCGTCGAGGACATACGCCATCCCTCCCGACATGCCCGCGGCGAAATTCCTGCCTGTCGAGCCCAGCACCAGTACGCGCCCGCCGGTCATGTATTCGCAGGCGTGGTCGCCGACGCCCTCTACGACGGCGTGGACACCGCTGTTCCTGACGCAGAACCGCTCCCCGGCCATGCCCCTGATGTAGGCCTCCCCTCCGGTAGCACCGTAAAAGGCTACGTTGCCGATTATGATGTTTTCTTCGGGTTTGAAGGTCGATCCCTTGGGCGGATAAACGATGATTTTGCCGCCCGAAAGGCCCTTTCCGATGTAATCGTTCGAATCGCCCTCGAGAATAAGGGTCATTGAGTTGGGGATAAAAGCCCCGAAGCTCTGACCCGCAGACCCGTTGAAGTGAAGCCTGACGGTGTCGGGCGGGAGGCCGTCCTTACCGTAGCGCCTCGTGATCTCGCTCCCCAGTATGGTCCCCACAGTCCTGTTCACGTTCCTGATCGGTAAAATCGCCTCGACGGGAGTACCCGCTTCCAGGGCGGGTTTGCATATCTCGAGAAGCACCCTGTTGTCGAGGGCGTCTTTAAGCCCGTGGTCCTGCTCGATTTGACAGTACTTCCCCCAATCGGAGGGCACGTCGGGCTGAAAGAGTATCTCCGAGAGGTCTACACCCCTTGCCTTCCAGTGGTCTATGGCCCTCTTCATTTCGAGCTTGTCGGTCCTTCCTATCATTTCGCTGACCGTCCTGAACCCGAGCTGAGCCATGATCTCTCTCACTTCCTCGGCCATGAAGCGCATGAAATTCACGACGTGAGCGGGGTCGCCCGCGAATTTTTTACGGAGCTCCGGGTTCTGCGTGGCCACGCCGACGGGACACGTGTCGAGATGGCAGACCCTCATCATGATGCATCCGAGGACTATGAGAGGGGCCGTCGAGAAACCGAACTCTTCGGCTCCGAGAAGGGCGGCGATGACAACGTCGCGGCCGGTCTTCATCTGACCGTCCGTTTCGATAACCACCCTGCTCCTGAGGTTATTGACGAGAAGCGTCTGGTGGGTCTCGGCGAGCCCCAGCTCCCACGGGAGACCCGCGTGCTGAATACTCGACTGGGGCGAAGCGCCCGTACCGCCGTCGTATCCGCTTACGAGGATCACGTCGGCATGCCCCTTGGCGACGCCGGCGGCGATCGTGCCCACGCCTACCTCTGACACGAGCTTCACGTTGATCCGCGCCCTCTGGTTCGCGTTCTTTAGGTCGTGTATGAGCTCCGCCAAGTCTTCGATCGAATATATGTCGTGATGGGGCGGCGGGGATATAAGCCCTACGCCCGGGGTCGACAGCCTCACCTTCGCTATCCACGGGTATACCTTCTTCCCCGGCAGCTGGCCGCCCTCGCCGGGCTTGGCGCCCTGAGCAATCTTTATCTGAATCTCGTCCGAGTTAACGAGGTATTCGCTCGTCACTCCGAACCTTCCCGAAGCCACCTGCTTGATCGCGCTCTTCCTCGAATCGCCGTTAGGATCGGGGACGTAGCGGAGCGGGTCTTCGCCGCCCTCGCCCGTATTGCTCTTCCCCCCTATCCTGTTCATGGCGATAGCGAGGCTTTCGTGCGCCTCGAGGCTTATCGCGCCGTATGACATGGCACCGGTTTTAAACCTTTTGCAGATCGATTCCACGGATTCGACTTCGTCTATATCTATGGGGTCGGGCTCGACCTTGAGGTCGAGCAGTCCTCTTAGTGTGTAAACCTGCTTCGACTGGTCGTTGACGAGGCTTGAGAACTTCTTGAAGTTATCATAGCTGCCCGTGCGGCAGGCGTTCTGAAGGAGGTGTACTGTACGCGGGTTATACGCGTGATGCTCCCCGTCCGGACGCCACTGATAGATACCGCCCACGTCGAGCGTCTCGGGCTCGACTTCGCGGTCGGGGAAGGCCTTCTCGTGACGCATCTTTATCTCGTCCGTTATTATTTCGATCCCCGCGCCCTTGATCCTCGTCGGAGTCCAGGTGAAGTATTTATCCACGAACTCGTGGTTGAGGCCTATGGCCTCGAATATCTGGGCACCGTGATAGCTCTGAACGGCCGATATACCGATCTTGGACATCGTCTTCACGACACCCTTAACGACGCTCTTTATATAGTTCTTTAATGCGGTCTTTTTATCTATGTTCCTGAGCAATCCCTGCTCTATCATGTCCTCAATCGATTCGTAAGCGAGGTAGGGGTTCACGGCGCTCACACCGTAGCCTATAAGGAGCGCGAAGTGGTGCACTTCCCTGGGCTCCCCCGACTCGAGTATCAATGCGACTTTCAGCCTCTTCCCGTTTCTTATCAAATGGTGATGGAGCCCTGATGATGCGAGGAGAGAAGGAATGGGCGCGTGCTCCCTGTCAAAACCCCTGTCGGACAGTATCAGGAGGTTCGCCCCCTCCTCGATCGCGTTGTCGGCCTTCGTGAATAGATCCTTGAGCGCGTCCTCGAGACCGTCGCTGCCGCCCGAAACCTCAAATACTATCGGGAGCGTTACGGATTTGAACGTGGGGTTATCGAGACCCCTTATACGCTCCAGCTGCTCGTTCGTAAGAATAGGGCTGTCGAGCTTAATGAGGCGGCAGTTCTCGGGCCTGGGGTCGAGAATATTGCTCTCGGGGCCTATAGTGACCTCGGTAGCGGTAATCAGCTCCTCACGTATGGCGTCGATCGGAGGGTTGGTTACCTGGGCGAAGAGCTGCTTGAAATATTCGAAGAGGAGCCTCGGCTTGTCCGAGAGAACCGCCACGGGGGTGTCCTTGCCCATGGAGCCGACAGGCTCGACGCCGTTTTCCGCCATGGGTCCCATTATCACCCTCAAGTCCTCGAACGTGTAGCCGAATACCCTCTGCCTCTCGACCATGGCTTCGTGGTCGAAATTCTCCCTGTCTTTTATGCCTTCCGAAAGCGGTATATCGGAGAGGTTTACTAGATTCTGATTGAGCCACTCCCGGTAGGGCCTTTCGTTCGCGAGCCTGTTTTTTATCTCGTCATCGCCCACTATGCGCCCTTCGACCGTATCGATCAGGAACATCCTGCCGGGCTGCAGCCTTCCTTTTTTTAATATCATGTCGGCCGGGACATCCAGAACCCCGACCTCGGAACCCATGATCACAGTATCGTCTTTCGTTACGTAATAGCGCGACGGCCTGAGACCGTTCCTGTCGAGGACCGCTCCCACTTTGAAACCGTCGGTGAATGCGATCGATGCAGGACCGTCCCATGGCTCCATGAGGCAGCTGTGGTATTCGTAGAACGCCTTTTTCTCGTCGCTCATCGTTTCATGATTGGACCAGGGCTCCGGTATCATCATCATGATCGAATGCTCGATCGGGCGCCCCGCGAGCGTCAGGAATTCGACGCAGTTATCGAAATTGGCGGAATCGCTTCCGTCGGGCTGTATGATCGGGAATATCTTTTCCAGCTCGTCACCGAAGAGATCCGAAGAGAGCACGGCCTCCCGTGCGTGCATCCAGTTGATGTTCCCCCTGAGGGTGTTGATCTCCCCGTTATGGATAATATAGCGGTAGGGGTGCGCGCGGTCCCAGCTAGGGAACGTATTGGTGCTGAACCGGGAATGGACGAGCGCTATGGCCGACTCCATGTCGGGGTCGCTCAGGTCAGGATAGTACTGCTCGAGCTGCCACGTGGTGAGCATGCCCTTGTACACGAACGTCTTGTAAGAGAGACTCGGCACGTAGAAGTATTCGCCCCCCTGCAAGCCTGAAAACCTGATATCGTTTTCTCCGCGCTTCCTGATTATGTAGAGCCTGCGCTCGAACAGAGCGTCGTCGGTAATGTCGGAGTTGCGGGCGATGAATATCTGCTTCATGAAGGGCTCGGCCTTGACAGCCGTGAAGCCCAGAGAGGAATTTTCGGTCGGTATATCCCGCCATCCGAGAACGGACAAGCCCTCCTCGGTTATTATTCTCTCGAACGCTTTTATGCACTCCTTTCTCTCCGAGGCGTTCGGGGGGAGGAACACAGCCCCCGAGGCGTAAGACTGATACGGAGGGAGCGTAATTCCGGCCTCTTCCGCAATCTTCTTAAAAAACTTGTGCGGGGTCTGAATGAGTATCCCGGCTCCGTCGCCGGTGTTGGCCTCGCATCCGCAGGCCCCCCTGTGCTGAAGGTTCCGGAGAATGGTCAGAGCATTTTTTACTATGGTATAGGATTTCTTGCCTTTAATATTTACAACAAACCCTATACCGCACGAATCGTGCTCGAACTGCGGGTCATAGAGACCCTGCTTCTTCGGATATCCCATGGGCTTCATGAAAACACCTTCCCGAGAGTTCTAAATAATCTGAAGCTAAAAATGAGCGGCCGCAATTTCAGCCGAATAACCCTATATTAATGTTAGATGAAAATTAAGACAAGTCAACAATAGGTCAGCCGGGGGAAAGCCTTAAAAAATCTCGTCCAGGCAATATGCCGAGGGGCCGGAAGCGTTCGAGCTTCTCACTCCCTGTAGAGATTCGTGATAGGGAACCTGCGGTCCTTGCCGAAGGCCCTCGCTGTGATCTTAATACCCGGGGGGGCCTGCCTCCGCTTATATTCGTTCGAGTCCACCAAACGGGTTACCTTCTTGACCACGGATTCACTATAGCCCAGGGACACGATGTCTTCAATACTGAGGTCGTCCTCGACGTAGGCTTTGAGGATCGGGTCGAGCACATCGTAAGGCGGGAG
>DATIET010000306.1:0-3919 GCA_035455615.1 Thermodesulfobacteriota bacterium | reverse complement strand
ATATAAAGGAGAAAAGTGGTCAAAACTAAATCCCCCTTTTCCAAAGGGGGAAAATGCCTTTAATTCCCTCCTTAGAAAAAGGAGGGTTAGGGAGGATTTAATCCGGCATTCTTAAAGGCTCCGGTGATACTAATATGCCTGTGCTGTCGGCGTATACGTACTCGCCGGGGCTGAAGGTTACGCCGGCGAAGGTCACCGGTACGCCCGTCTCCCCCGCTCCTTTCCTCTCGGACCTGAGCGGTATCGACGCGAGCGCCATGACGCCCAGGTCGAGGCTTTCGATCGCGTCCACGTCCCTCACGGCCCCGTATATGATCAACCCCTCCCACCCGTTCTTGAAGGCGACCTCGGCGATGAGGTCCCCGAGTAGGGCCTTCCTCACCGAGCCGCCGCCGTTGACGACCATTACCTTTCCATGACCCGGCTTGCCCGCTGTTTCCTTTACGATCGAATTGTCCTCGAAGCACTTGATGGTGACGACCTCGCCGCCGAAGGAGCGCCTGCCTCCGTAATTCCTGAATACAGGCTCGGCTATACGGACGAGCGCGGGATAGAGATCGCAGAGGTCGGGGGTCGAGTATTCCATGCCGATTCAGGGGAATTTATACAGGAGCGGGTGGTAAATTTCAAGCCTTTCCCCAGAGCTTTTTCGGGTAGTCGAATTCGAGGAGCCTGCCCCCGCCCTTCCCTACGTCCTTCCATTTACGGGTGTCGAATTCGAGGAGCACCACGCCGCAGGTCGGGATATTGTCTATGCCTGCGTTCGAGAGCTCGTTCGCGAAGGAGGTGATCGCGGGGTTGTGGCCGACCATCATCACGGACTTGTATTTGTCGTCGAACCCTTTCAGCACATCCATCAGGTTACCCCCGTTGAAGGTATAGATACCCTCGTCCACCACCACGTCCGATTTCCTGAACCCGAGCTCTTTGGCGATCTTCTCGGCGGTCTTGAGCGCGCGCACCGCCGGGCTCGACGTAATCATCTCAGGCTTGACGTCGTAACCCGCGAGGTGCTTACCCATCTTCGGCGCTTCTTCCTTGCCCCTCTCGTTTAGCGGTCTTTCCCTGTCGTCGAGGCCCGCGTCGTCCCAGCTCGATTTTGCGTGACGGACTATGAAAAGGGTTTTTGATTTGGGCAACCTGATCACCTCTACTTAAAGGCTAACACCCGAGAGAGGGATGGCAAGGCGCTTATAACATTACTGTATTGCCTAATCCCCATTATTCTTCTATAATTAAGCAAAATTTTATCTTAAAGGAGGAGGAAACAATGAATTCATATTTGCGTAAGGCCCTACCGGTTTATGTTTTTATCCTGACAGTCGCGGGATTGATGCTGATTCCGTCGCTCAGCGACACCGCCCATTCGCAGTGCGGGGTAACAATTTGCAAGAGTGCTCCCGAGCTGCCGGTTCCTCAATCCGACGAGGATCTTGTTTTCTTTTCCTTCACAGACTCTCAGAATGGTTCAAGTGGATCGTTTGAAATAGCCGCTAACTTCAAGTGCTTTGGAACGGGTTTTAGCGGATCCGATTTAGAATTCGTCGAAGATTTTAAGCCCGGCTGGATACTCGATAGCATCGAGTGCAGTGATTCGGCCCTCATCGACGTAACTTTTATAGAGAACGGGGTCAGCCTCGACTGTCTAGGAGGGACCGAGATAACGTGCACATTCACGAACGTGAGAGGGATATTGACAACGAATATCCCCACGCTTTCCGAGTGGGGGATGATAGCGGCGGCTGGGGGATTTGCGCTGATCGGAGTGTTCTTCGCGGTGAGGCGCAGGAAAGTTCAGTCTGTCTGAATCGTGAATAAGTAGTATAAAAGGTTTTATGCTCCAAGATCAGAATGACTAAAAATTCTAGGCCTCTTACTCTCCAACGGGGGGAAGGGGCTTTTTTATGTTTTGGGGATTAAGCGTTGTTTGGTTAAAACATATTGATTGGCTGTATTAATCTCATTTCTAAAGGAGGGCAGTTCATGAGTTCGATGTTGCGTACAGCGGCACCGGTGTATGTTTTTATTGTTTTTATTGCGTGTTTGTTTTTAATACCCGCTCTGAGCGACAGTGCACAAGCGCAGTGCGAGATAGTCGTATGTAAGCTCTCTCCCAATGTAATCGGAGAAGGGGAGAGCTTCACATTTATCTATTCAGGGGAAGGGACATCAGGTCAATTTAACTTAACGGCTAACAGCGTCTGCGACGGCACCACCTTTGGAGGGAACGATTTCGAGCTCGTTGAGGATACCGTACCCGGCTGGATCCTCGAAGACGTGCAGTGCGGTGACGTACCCGGAATTAACGTCAGCTTTATTGAAGACGGCGTTAGTCTGGATTGTATTCAATCCAATGTAGTAACCTGCACGTTCACGAACGTGAGGGGAGTAATATCGAACATCCCGACCCTCTCCGAGTGGGGGATGATAGCCGCGGCGGCGGGACTCGCGCTTATCGGGGTGTTTTTCGCGGTGAGGCGGAAACGGTTACAAGCGAGCAACGAATTCGATGTATAAGAGAATTCGGACGCCTTGGGCTGAATACTCGAATGCTTGTGTTCATGGGATGATCCATTGAACCCAAAATAAACCGGTCGCCCTCGGCTGATTGTAAAATCACTGCCTGCACACTGCATAGTAGTGGCCGAAGTCAAAATAGGCGCAGGCTGTATAGAAGGGTTTAAAAGATGAGATGCTGAAACAAGTTCAGCATGACAAAAAAATATAGAGCCTCTTCCACCCTTATGGGGGAAGGGGCTTTTTGTTACTGTAATAGCCCGGGCGATCTCGCTTTTCTCAATGAAATATAGTAAAATCAGTATAATAGTTTCAATCTTAAAGGAGGAATCTATGAATTCATATTTGCGTAAGACCCTACCGGTTTATGTTTTTATCCTGACAGTCGCGGGATCGATGCTGATTCCGTCGCTGAGTTATGACGCGCATGCGCAATGTACTGTAATAATTTGCAAGAGCGCTCCCGAGCTGCCGGAGCCCCAATCCGGGGACGATCTGGTTTTCTTCCCCTTCCAGATTTCAGAAGGGGATGTAGAGGAATTTATTGAAATCGCTGCCAACAGCAAATGCATCCTCGATACTTTCAGCGGCGATGACTACCAAATCGAAGAAGAATTTTTTCCCGGCTGGATACTCGATAATGTCGAGTGCAGTGATGCGCCCGGTAGTGTTGATGTAACATTTATCGAGAATGGTGTAAGCCTCGACTGTCTCGGACCCAGCGAAATAACCTGCACGTTCACGAATGTGAGAGGCACAACGGCCACTAATATCCCCACCCTATCCGAGTGGGGGATGATAGCGGCGGCGGGTGGATTTGCGCTGATCGGAGTGTTCTTCGCGGTGAGGCGGAGGAAGTTATTTAATTCATAAATGGTGGGAACAAGAGGTAGCAAAACCCGTTCGTCCTGAGCATGTCGAAGGATTGAACGGGTTTAAAATAAATCCTCCCTACCCCTCCTTTAATAAATGAGGGAATTAAAGCAAAAAGACTAAAATACAATGAGCCTCTTCCTCCCTTACAGGGGAAGGGGCTTTTTGTTGGAAACGGTTCCGGAGTGACCGGAGCGGAAAAATGGATTCCCGGGCGAGGCCGGGAAAGTTGAAAATTCTGTTGTTACTTCCCCCGATGTATTGTAAAATCGATATATATATAAATAGCCTGAAGGAGGATGAATATATGAAACCGTACATACATAAAGCTTTGCCGTTTTACGTATTCGCGCTTTCTATATTGGGACTTTTACTTATTCCGTCGTTTTATGATACCGCTACCGCGCAGCCGGCCTGCGGTGTGACGATCTGTAAAAGCGCACCCCAGCTGCCGCCGGGTGAATCCGAGGACGACCTGGTCTTCTTTCCGTTCACCGATAGAAGCGGACAAACGGTTACCGAATTTTCC
>DATIET010000305.1:0-3369 GCA_035455615.1 Thermodesulfobacteriota bacterium | reverse complement strand
CTTCGACGGCCGTCTCTCCGAATTCAAGACCCCGATAGACGTATCCGAAGGCACCCCGTTCCAAAAGTCGGTCTGGAAAAAGCTCCTCGATATCCCTTACGGCGAGACAGCCACCTACGGGGATGTAGCGGAGCGAGTCGGAAAGCCCGGAGCCGCGAGGGCTGTCGGGAACGCCGTCGGCGCCAATCCCATACCGATTGTCATTCCCTGCCACAGGGTGCTCGCATCGAACGGGCTCGGCGGTTATTCAGGCGGCATCGACATTAAAAAGGACCTCCTCAGGATAGAGGGGACGCTCTCTTAGGTGAAAAAGGGGATCGCCAGGCTCATAGCCACGTTCTTCTACGTCGGGTATTTCCCTTACGCGCCCGGCACCCTGGGGACCCTCGCTGCCGTGCCTCTCTACTATCTGGTCTCCGGGCTCCCGTATTACCTCTACATCACGTTCACGGTTCTGTTCATAATCCTCTCCGTGTGGGCTTCAGGGATAGCCGAGGGTATGTTCGGAGAGAAAGACCCGGGGCTCATCGTGGCGGACGAGGTGTCCGGTTTTCTCGTTACTATGGCGCTCGTCCCCCTTACGCTCACGAACGTGGTGATCGGTTTTTTCCTGTTCAGGTTTTTCGATATAGTGAAGCCCCCTCCGTCGAGACAGTCAGAGAGACTCGAAGGCGGGATCGGGGTAGTTATGGACGACGTGGTCGCGGGGGTGTACGCGAACATCCTGCTTCAGGTTATCGTGAGGTTTTTGCTGTAGTTGATTTTCTCCGGCAGTTGAATTCGGTTTCTTTGCTGGTTTATTATCATAATTAACGCGGTTGATGCTGTGATCGGCGTATACCGTGAACATACGGGTGTCCAACCCGTTCGTCCTGAGCCTGCCTGTCCTGAGCCTGTCGAAGGGTCGAAGGATGAATGGGTTGGGTTGCGTTGCTGGTTTGATCTGATGAATTGGAAGGAATCGTAAGAACACACTATGTGTGTGAGAATAGAAATCATAACGACCGGGGATGAGCTCATGAGCGGCCTCACTCAGGATAGTAACTTCACCTGGGCCGGGGAAGCGCTTGCGTCGCGGGGGTTCGCGGTGGAGTTCCATACCACGGTAGGGGACGAGAGGGGCGACATTTCTTCCGCGCTCGGGATTGCGTCCGGGAGGGCGGACGCCGTGATCGTTTCCGGGGGCCTCGGGCCCACACCCGACGATCTCACGGCTGAAGTCGCGGCTGATTTCTTCGGGGTTCCTCTCGAGCTGAACATGCGGGCGGTGAGCTCGATCGAAGAAAGGTTAAGCAAGAGGGGCAGGGTGCTTACCGACATGAACAGGAAGCAGGCGTATCTCCCGCGCGGATCGAGCGTGCTGATTAACCACTGGGGGACTGCGCCCGGGTTCAGCCTGGAAAAGGGCGGGACGGTGTTCTATTTCCTGCCCGGGGTGCCCAAAGAGTTCCGGGCGATGATGGACGAGAACGTCATCCCCGAGCTTGAGCTGAGGGACACGGGGAGGAAAAAGGTAAAGTCCCTGCTCGTCAGGACATTCGGGCTTCCCGAATCCGAGGTCGCGATAAGACTCGAGGGCATCGAAAGGGAGGGGATAAGGCTCGGGTACAGGGCTCATTTCCCGGAGGTGCACCTCCGAGTCACGGCGTATGGTGAAACTCCAGGGGAAGCGGAATCTCGTATGGAAGGGTTCGCCGGCGACGTCAGGTCGAGGCTCGGGGGATACGTGTTCTCGACCGGCGGCGAGACGATGGAGGAGGTGGCGGGGAAGCTGCTGAGGGAGAATGAAATGACCCTAGCGACGGCGGAGTCGTGCACGGGCGGCCTTATCGCCCACAGGATTACGAACGTCCCGGGGAGCTCGGATTATTTCCTGGAAGGGGTAATCTCCTACAGCAACGAGGCAAAGGAGAAGATACTCGGCGTGCCCAAGGATTTGCTCGACACCCACGGAGCGGTGAGCGCGCCTGTGGTCGAGGCGATGGCCAGCGGCGTGAGGAGGCTTTCGGGCTCGGATATAGGGGTAGGCGTGTCGGGAATAGCAGGGCCGGGCGGGGGCACTCCTGAGAAGCCCGTCGGCACGGTTTTCATTGGCATAGATTCTGATAAAAGGGGCGTGCGCTCGGAGAAATTCCTGTTTCACGGGACGCGGGAGGAGATAAAGCTCGTCACGTCGTCTCACGCGCTTAGTTTTATTATGCAAATTTTTTTAAATAACGTATAATTGAGGGCTACTATGGCAAAACAAACATTTTCACCAGATTCATCGGAAAAAGAAAAGACGATAGACCTCGCGATCTCTTCGATTGAGAAGCAGTTCGGCAAGGGGGCTATCATGCGGCTCGGCACGGGGGCGCCCATTCCCCAGCTCTCCGTGATATCCTCTGGCTCGCTCGGGCTCGACATAGCGCTCGGGGTGGGGGGATACCCGAGAGGCAGGATAATCGAGATATTCGGCCCCGAGTCGTCCGGCAAGACGACGCTCGCGCTCCACGTCATAGCGGAGGCCCACAAGAAGGGCGGAATCGCCGCGTTCGTCGACGCCGAGCACGCGCTCGACCCGAATTACGCGCAGAACCTCGGCGTAAAGGTAGACGACCTCCTCATATCGCAGCCCGACTTCGGGGAGCAGGCCCTAGAGATCGTGGACACGCTCGTAAGGAGCGGCGCCATCGACGTCATAGTGCTCGACTCGGTCGCGGCCCTCGTCCCGAGGGCGGAGATAGAGGGCGAGATGGGGGACGCGCACGTCGGGCTTCAGGCGAGGCTCATGTCCCAGGCGCTAAGGAAGATCACGGCCACTGTAGGCAGGTCGAACACACTCGTCATATTCGTGAACCAGACGAGAATGAAGATAGGGACCCTGCCGTACATGAACCCCGAGACGACGAGCGGCGGAATGGCCCTCAGGTTCTATTCGTCCGTAAGGATAGACGTCAGGCGCATCGGCTCCGTCAAGGAAGGGGAAGAGGTCTCCGGGAACAGGGTCAGGGCCAAGGTCGTAAAAAATAAAGTATCTCCTCCATTTAGAGACGCGGAATTCGACATAATGTTCGGAAGCGGCATCTCCCAGACGGGCGAGCTCGTAGACATGGGCTCGAAGATGAACATCGTCGAGAAGAGCGGGACGTGGTTTTCGTACGGCGGGGAGAGGCTCGGGCAGGGCAGGGAGAACGCAAGGGCTTTCCTAAAAGAAAATCCGGATATAGCCGAAAAACTAAAGAGCGATATACTTACCAGGACAGGGGTCATAAAGGCGGAGAAGCCCCAGGAGAAGTAGATGGGCTCGATGAATATAGACGATATCCTGCGCGCCGCGGTAAGGGTAGGGGCGTCCGACGTACATATAGGTACGGGGAGACACCCCAT
>DATIET010000304.1:0-7714 GCA_035455615.1 Thermodesulfobacteriota bacterium | reverse complement strand
CTGACAGTCTCGTGTCCTTGCCGATTACGATTTTGGGCTTATGGGTTATTTCCCCCTGCTTGAGCAGGTATGTAAGCGCCTTTCCCAGCTTGAGGCTCATCTCGGGCGTCATAGGGTGGCGGTTTGCTACCCCCCTTATGCCGTCAGTCCCGAAAAGGCTTTTTCTCCTGTGCTCCAAATCGATCCTCCTGCTAATTCGTTTTCACGGCGATGGTCTTGGGCGATTGCTTCGTTAGTTTGAGAACGTCTTTGTGCGGATAATCGACGCTGACCGTGAGCTTGTGCGTCTTCCCGCTCCCGGAGTTCTTTATGCCGCTCCCGTCCACGTATAAGTCTATATCCTTGCTGTTGAGATTGTTAATGATGCTGAAAGGTCCCTCGAAAGCGAGCTCCGTCACGATGCTCTCGTCCGTTTCATACTCGAGATCGTCGAAGTTGACGAAGTTGATGTCGAGGTTGTTGAATTCCTTCTCCATGATCTTTTCGGATATATCGACCGTGACCTTCACTGTATTGCCGCCCGCGAACTCGACCAGGCTGTAGGGGGAGCGGAGAGGCACCTCGATAGTAAATTTCGATTTCTCGCCTTTCAGGGAAACGGGGTCTGTCCCGACGCCCTTGATCCTCTTGAGCAGCTTCTCGGGGCCCCTGATAACGACCGATTCCGGCGTCACCTGTATATTGCCCATGATTTCGAACCCGGTATCGGGCGGCTCTATGTAGGGATCGACGCCGACTTTCTTCTGCGCGAGCCTGTCCACGTCGAGGTTAATCTCGGAAGGGCTTATGGCTGTCACCTGCACGTCGCGCGGGGGTATTATCTGGTCCGTCCTTATCTCGAACATGGAAGTGCCCGTCGTCAGGTTCGACAGGTCTACGGTAAAGACCATGTCATTGGGCGACACTGAAGAGAGCTGACTCCTCGGGCCTCTCACCCTGATGTTGAGCTTCTCGGGGGGGTTGTTGACGATGATCAGCCCCTTCGGGAGGTTAGCGTAGTTTATATCGATAGATACGTACTTCTCGACGTCGTGCTGCAGGTTGGCGACGAACCACAGCGTAAGCGCGATCAGGAGCGCGAGCACTTTTTTGCCCGCGTCTTTGATGAACGGCTCTTTTTCCCCGCCGCTGTCTCCTCTCGAACCGAATGCTCCTATTGACCAGTCTGCCATGGGGCCGGATCAGGTGTTTGCTTTCTCACCTTCCTCCTTTTCCATTATTCCTCCGATCCTGTCCGGCTTGTTCTTCGTCGGCCGCTTTATTCCCAGTAAATCGTGAAGCCTGTTTTGGAGGGACGTGGCGTCGAGGCCCCTCGTTATCTCGCCTCCGGCAGCGAGAGAGATGATCCCGGTCTCTTCCGAAACGACTATGACCAGCGCGTCCGTTTCGAGCGACAGACCTATCGCGGCCCTGTGCCTCGTACCGAGCTCCCTTTCGAGGTCCGGGTCTGTAGCCAGCGGGAAGAACGACCCCGCCGACAATATCCTGTTCCCGACTATTATTATTCCTCCGTCATGGAGAGGGGAGGACGGGTTGAATATGCTTATTATCAGCTCCCTCGACACGAGCGCGTCTATCCTCATACCTATTTCTATGAAGTCCGCGAGGCTGTTGTTTCTTTCTATCGCTATGAGGGCTCCGATTCGGCGGTTGGCCATGTAGCTCGCCGCCTTTACTATCTCCTCCGAAAACAGCTCCTTCGATTTTCCGAGCGATATTCTCAGGAGGAAGGGTCTCCGGCCCAATGCGGCAAGCCCCCGCCTGATATCGTTCTGGAACAGTATGACGATTATGATTATTATCGAGCCCAGGAATTGTCCCAGTATCCAGTTGAGCGTGAACAGGCCCCTCTGGGATACGTAGTAGAGCACTATCAGCAGCACGAAGCCGAACAGCACCTGGAGCGCGCGGGTCCCTTCTAAGAGCCTCAGCACATAGTAAATGATGAACGCGACGAGCAATATGTCGATCGTGTCCCATATGTATCTGTAGTTGAGTATAGCGTCGAACACCCTTCACCCTTCGTTACTGCTGTTATTTTTACCGGCTGCTGCATCGGCCATTCTTACGACGCGCCTCATTTGAGGGACGTCGTGCACCCTGACGAGTGAAGCCCCGTTAATTACGCCGATCGCCACGGTCGCCGCTGTGCCCAGGAGCCTGTCTTCCGTACCCCCGCCCGTAATTGCGCCGATGAACGATTTATTGGACGTGCCTATCATGACGGGGAATCCGAGCTCGCCGAACCTTGCGAGGTTTTTGAGTATCGCGAGGTTCTGCTCGGCCGTCTTACCGAACCCGAATCCCGGGTCGACGATTATGCTCCCCGCGCCCACACCCGCTTCGATTGCTTTTCCGGCCGATCTCCCGAGAGAGTCCAATATGTCATCGATCAGCGAATGGTAACCGGTTTTATACTGCATGTCCGCGGGTCGGGAAGGGGTATGCATCACCACGATCCCCGCCCCGTACTCGGCTGCGGCCTCCGCAAGCCCGTGAGAGTAGGTAAGCCCGCTTATGTCGTTCACGATGGATACGCCTTCCGAGAGGGCTTCCCTGGCGACCCTTTCCTTCGTCGTATCTATCGAAAGGACCGTATCGAACCTCTTCCTTATTTCCCTTATCACAGGCATCACCCTTCCGAGCTCCTCTTCCTCGGTTACTCCTGACGACCCCGGTCTCGTCGATTCGCCCCCGATATCGATTATGTCGGCCCCTTCCTCTATCATGGCGCCTGCGTGCCTGACGGCGGAATCGACGTCACTGTACCTTCCCCCGTCGTGGAAGGAATCCGGCGTGAGGTTCAGTATGCCCATGATGTGGGTCCTTTCACGGAGCGGGAGCGATTTGCCCCTGCATTTGAATATGAAATCTGTATGATCGGGCAACGGTACGTTGCCGGGACGGTTTTCGGCGGGTCTAGCGTAAGCGTCAGCTTCTTTCTGCTGCATAGAAATCCTTTTTCCGGTTTCTATTCGTCATAGCAAGAGGTCTTTATCGAAATCTCTTGTCGCGGAAAGTTTATTTTCTAATTTTACTTTCTATTTTACAAAAACAGACGGAAGCCGGTTATCTCTATTCACGCGTCTTTAGTGCTGTTGCTGTTCCTGAGCGCAACCGATCCTTCGGTACCCGCAGGTCTTTCCCAGGGGGACGAATAATCTTTCGATTTGAAATCCTTCACGAGCTCATCGAGCTCCTTGCCGTCTATTACCTCTTTGTCGAGAAGTACCTCTGTCAGTCTATGGAGCAGGTAGATGTTCTCATCGAGGACTGCTTTTGCCTTCGTATAATTATCGGTTACGATCCTTCTGATCTCGTTATCTATCTCGACCGCCGTCTCTTCGCTGTAGTCCTTGGGCCTCGAGAGCTCCTTTCCGAGGAATATCTGCTCCTCGCCCTTGCCGAAAGTGATAGGGCCTACCTTTTCGCTCATACCCCATTCGCATACCATCTTCCTGGCTATCTCCGTAACGCGCTCGAGGTCGTTGCCCGCCCCGCTCGTCCTTTCCCCGAACACGATCTCTTCCGCGGCCCTGCCTCCGAGCAGCACCATAATAGTGGCGTTGAGACTCGTTCTCGAGAGTGTGTACTTATCCTCGATCGGGAGCTGCTGCGTTACCCCGAGAGCCATTCCCCTCGGAATGATCGTGACCTTGTGTATGGGGTCCGTGCCGGGCGTGAGCTTCGCCACGAGGGCGTGTCCGGCTTCGTGGTACGCCGTGATCTTCTTCTCGGCGTCGCTGATAATGAGGCTTTTCCTCTCGACGCCCATTATGACCTTGTCTTTCGCGTACTCGAAATCGTCCATGGTGATTTTCGCCCTGCCGAACCTGGCTGCGTGCAGCGCCGCTTCGTTGACGAGGTTCTCGAGGTCCGCTCCCGAGAAGCCGGGCGTGGAGCGCGCGATAACCGTGAGCGCGACGTCTTCGTCGAGCGGTGTATTCTTCGAGTGGACTTTGAGTATCTCTTCGCGTCCCCTCACATCGGGCCTCGGGACGACGACCTGCCTGTCGAACCTGCCCGGTCTCAGAAGGGCGGGGTCCAGAACGTCCGGACGGTTCGTCGCCGCCATCACTATTATCCCTTCATTCGATTCGAAGCCGTCCATTTCGACGAGCAGCTGGTTAAGTGTCTGCTCCCTCTCGTCGTGCCCTCCGCCCAGACCCGCTCCGCGGTGCCTACCAACGGCATCGAGCTCGTCGACGAATATGATGCACGGCGCGTGGCGCTTCGCCTGAACGAAGAGGTCCCTTACTCTTGAGGCGCCTACACCAACGAACATTTCTACGAAATCGCTGCCGCTTATTATGAAGAACGGCACACCTGCTTCGCCGGCTATGGCCTTTGCGAGGAGCGTCTTTCCCGTCCCGGGGGGGCCTACGAGCAGGATGCCTTTCGGGATCCTGCCGCCGAGCTTCGTGAATTTCTTGGGGCTCTTCAGGAATTCGACTATTTCTTGCACCTCTTCCTTCGCCTCGTCGATGCCGGCTACGTCCTTGAAGGTTATCTTGTTCTGGTTCTCCGTAAGCATCCTGGCCTTGTTTTTACCGAACGACATCGCTTTAGTGCCGCCCGCCTGGAGCTGCCTCATGAATATGACCATTATTACGATCAGAAGCACGAGCGGCGCCCAGTTAAGCAGCATGTGCGTGAGCGACCCCTCCTTGTCTGTCGAGAACTTGAAGGTTATTCCCTTGTCTTCGAGTTTTTTGATAAGATCGTCGTTTGCAGGCCCCATCGTTTTAAACCCTTCCACGGCCTGGTCTCCGACCGGGTTCGTGTATTGGCCCTTGATCTCCTCCCCCTTGAACTCCAGGTCCTTAACCTCTCCCTTTTCAACGTTGGAAAGGAAATCGCTGTACGGTATTTCCTGTACGTTGCTCCTGGGGGTATGAACCAATTGGTAAAGGGCGATGATGGCGACGAATATGACTAACCACAACACCAAGTTCTTGAATAACTGGCTGTTCACTTTTACCTCATTTTGTTAGAAATTAATAAAGACTATGCTTGAAAAGGATAGCACACGAGCCCGGGCTTTTCAACTTAGATTCGGTAATTATAGAGGATAATTACAAAGTCTATAACGAGTTTCACGCATTGTCGAAAAGTCCTGTGCTCAGATATCTCTCCCCGGTATCGCAAAATATCGTAACTACGTTCTTGCCTTTACCCAGTTTTTTTGCGACTTTCAGGGCTGCGGCCCCTGCCGCCCCGGCGGAGATTCCAATGAGGAGTCCCTCCTTGACCGCAAGCTCCCTGGTGAAGCTTTTTGCCTCTTTTCCGTTTATCCTGATGACCTCGTCGTATATCTCTCTGTTCAGTATCTCGGGGACGAAGCCCGCGCCGATGCCCTGTATTTCGTGGACGTGGGGCTTTCCGCCCGAGAGGACGGCCGATTCTTCGGGCTCGACCGCGGCGATGTATATGCCGGGGAATGTCCTCCTCAGTATTTCGCCTACCCCGGTTACAGTCCCTCCTGTGCCGACGCCCGCGACGAAGGCGTCTATCTCGCCTTCCATCTGCTCTAGTATCTCGGGCCCCGTGCCCTCCCTGTGGGTCGCCGGGTTCTCCCTGTTCCGGAACTGCTGCGGCATGAAAGAGCCGGGATTCTCTTTCAATAGCTCGTCGGCCCTCCTGAGCGCTCCCTCCATCTGTTCCGAGGCGGGCGTCAGCACGAGCTCTGCCCCGTAAGCAGTGAGGAGCTGTCTCCGCTCGAGGCTCATATCGTCGGGCATCGTGAGTATGAGCCTGTATCCTTTCACCGCGCAGACGAGGGCGAGGCCTATACCGGTGTTGCCGCTCGTGGGCTCGACGATGACGCTCTTTCCGGGTTCTATGGCTCCCGACTTCTCCGCGGCCTCGATCATCCTGAGGCATATCCTCTCCTTGACGCTCCCCGCCGGGTTCAGGTTCTCGAGCTTCGCCCATACTGCGGCGGACCCTTCGGGAACCACGTTGTTCAGTTTGATTATCGGCGTTCCGCCGATGAGGTCCAGGATGTTATCGACTACTCTCTCGCTCATTTTGTTCCGGGCTGCTGCTTTTGTAGTTGTTACGGCGTGATTTTGACCGCTCTTGTTTTTTTATCTCAGCCTTATTTTATTATCAGGGGGGCGACTTCGCTGAATACCCTGCTGTTCTTCCTGTGCAGGGCCCCGAGTATCGTCCTGACACCGTCCCACGAGGCGTCCTGCTTTCTAAGCTCGTTCTTCAGTTTAAGGAGGAGGCCCTTTAGCTCCTGGTCTTCCATTTTCCGTATGTATAAATCGAGGGTCTCACCGTTCTCTTCCATCGGTCTGCCTTGACTGTAATTTGTTTATTTAATAATGCCAACTCAGGTATAATTAACTTTGATTCTCCGAAAGTCAACAATTTATACGCGATGAAGGGACCCAGTACACCTTAATGGCCAAAAAAAAGAAGGTTAAATTTAAATCGAAACCGAAAAAAAGTAAATTCCTGGCCTTCCTTCTGGTAGCGTTTCTTTTTCTGAGTGCTTCCGGCGTGCTGGCATTGTACGGGGCCTATCTCTATTACTCCAGGGACCTCCCCAATTTCAGGGCGATCACTGGGTATAAACCCAAGCTGATTACGGAGGTGTATTCATCGGACGGGACCCTAGTCGCCGAGTTCGCGGCGGAGAGGCGTAAGCTCATCGTTTATGAGGACATCCCCCAGCATGTGAGGGACGCGTTCATAGCCGTCGAGGACCGGCGCTTTTTCGAGCACGAAGGCGTCGATATAAAAAGCATATTGGGCGCTGTGATGGAAAACATACAGGAAGGCGACTGGGTGAGGGGAGCGAGCACCATAACGCAGCAGGTAATAAAGAACATCATACTCACGCCCGAAAGGACTCTTTCGAGGAAAATAAAAGAAGCCATACTCGCGCACAGGATAGAGAACAACCTCTCCAAGGAAGAAATACTCTACCTCTACCTGAACCACATCTATCTGGCGGACGGCACGTACGGAATAGAGGCCGCGAGCATGAACTATTTCGGTAAATCCGCGAAGGACATCGACCTTGCGGAGGCTGCGCTGCTCGCGGGGCTTCCCAAAAAACCCGAGTATTACTCCCCCAGGAAACATCCCGAGAGGGCGCTCGAAAGACAGAAGCTCGTCCTCAGCAAGATGGAGGAAGCGGACTTCATAACGAGGGACCAGAGGTTCGACGCCATAGACCGGAAAATAGAGATAGTCCCGAGACGGAGGGTCAACAGCGACCTCGCGCCCTATTTCGTCGAGCACGTGAGACGGTACCTCCAGGACAAGGTGGGAGTTAAGGATTTTTTAAACGGCGGATATACCGTGTTCACCACGCTTGACGTCGATCTCAACCTCGAAGCCCAGTGGGCGCTCAAGAGGGGCGTTATGAGCCTCGATTCCAGGCACGGACACAGCTTCGTCTCAAAACACCTGTCGGGCGACAGCGAGATAAAAAAATTCGCCCGGACGCAGGGCGTAAAGAGCGTGGAGCTGGGAGGGACGTACGACGCCGTAATCACCAAGGTGACTAAAGACGATAAGACGAAGGACTCGGACAAGCCGCTATACATGGCGGCGGTAAAAGTAGGCGGCGTGGACGGGGTGCTGAAATTCGCCGTAAGCGCGCCTTTCGGCAAAGCGGTCCCGGGCGTCCCGTCTCCTTATTCGAAAAAGCTCGCCCCCGCGGACGGCTATGAAGGCACGAGCCTCGCTCCGGTTG
>DATIET010000303.1:0-3163 GCA_035455615.1 Thermodesulfobacteriota bacterium | reverse complement strand
GCTGATAGGAAAGGGCGTCCGATTCCTTACTTGCTCGGAATCATCCCCTAAAACATTTTTTACGCGTTAACAATCGATTTTCTTAACGCAAATTCTGTAATGTCGGGGGAAAGAATGCATCCTTCGACAAGCTCAGGATGTTCGGGATTGATTTCGGCTGTTGTCCTGGTAGATGAATTATGGGAAAATCGAGTATGAGCGCACATCGTGAGCAGGGCTGCGACATTCTCATCGTAGGCGCGGGGATAACTGGGCTCACCGCGGCGCGGGAGCTCGTCAGCCGAGGTGCGGGCGATATTCTCGTCATGGAGAAGGAGCCCGGGCTCGGGGCCCACGCGAGCGGGAGGAACAGCGGGGTGCTCCACGCGGGCATCTACTACTCCCCCGGCACGAACAAGGCGAGGTTCTGCGTCGAGGGGAACCGTCTCATGAAGGAGTATTGCCGGGAGAGGGGCCTCACGTTGAAAGAGACCGGCAAGGTAATCGTGCCGGACACGGATGAGAAAGAAGATGCCCTCGACGAGCTCAAGCAGAGGGCCGATTTCTCGGGCGCGAGGTCATATCTAATAGACACGAAAGAGCTCCTCGACATAGAACCCCACGCAGCGCCGAGAGAAAGAGCCCTCTATTCCCCGGACACGGCGGTCGTCGACCCCGTTCAGATTCTCGGTGAAATGAAAAGAGAGATGGAAGAGGGGGGAAGGGTGAGGTTCTTGTTCGGGACCTCATTCGTTTCGCTCGCAGGTACGGGCACTGCAGTCACGAGCGCGGGGAATATCAAGTTCGCAAAGCTCGTAAACGCCGCGGGCACTTTCGCCGACAGGGTCGCCGGGGCCTTCGGCATAGGCGGGAGCTACAGGGTGCTCCCGTTCAAGGGGACGTACAAGAAGCTTAAAAAGGAAAAGTCGTATCTCGTCAGGGGGAACATATACCCCGTGCCGGATTTGAGGAACCCGTTCCTCGGCGTGCATTTCACGAGGAGCGTCCGGGACGACGTGTACATTGGCCCGACGGCTATACCCGTGCTCGGAAGGGAGGAATACGGGTTCATGGACGACCTTTCTCTGGAGTCGCTTTCGATACTTTACCGGGACGGCGTCCTCTTCTTCGCGAACGATGCCTTCAGGGGCGCCGCCCTTACGGAGATAAGGAAGTATTCCGCGCGGAATCTCCTGAAAGAGGCGAGGGGGCTTCTTCCCGAGCTCGGCATTGACGACATCGAGGACACCCCCAAGAGCGGCATACGCCCACAGCTAGTCGACTGGGATACGAAAAAGCTCGTGACCGATTTCGTCGTGATCAGGGAAGGCGACTCGATACACATACTGAACGCCATATCACCCGCCTTCACCTGCTCAATGGCCTTCGCGAGGCATACGGTCGATACGCTCCTGGATTGAGGGGGTGCCGGGTTGCGGCATAAGGAGATGAATAAATTTGGCAAGGTCAAAAAATCCCATGTAAATTACTCTGGATCAGAAATATAAACAGGGGAACCCATGCCCGAATTGAGAATATTACGCACGTACGTCGATGTGCCCGATTCGCACACGATCGGTTCATACATATCCCGGGGCGGCTATACCGCCCTCCCGAAGGCGCTCGGGATGAAGCCCGAGGAAATAATTGAGGAGGTCAAGAAGGCGGGTCTCAGGGGGAGGGGAGGCGCGGGGTTCCCGACGGGGGTGAAGTGGGGATTCATACAGAGGGATTCGAAGAAGCCGATATACCTCTGCTGCAACGCCGACGAGAGCGAGCCCGGGAGCTTCAAGGACAGGGAGATATTAGAGCGCGACCCTCACCAGATGCTCGAAGGCATCATCATCGGCTGCTACACGATCAATTCGCACAAGTCATACATATACATAAGGGGCGAGATGCCCTACGGCGCCGGGATCATAGAGGGCGCGATCAGGGAGGCGTACGAAAATGGTTACCTCGGAAAGAACATCCTCAACTCAGGCTTCGATCTGGACGTCGTGCTCTTCAGGGGGGCTGGGGCGTACATATGCGGGGAGGAGACGGGGTTACTCGAATCCATAGAAGGAAAGAACGGAGAGCCTAGGCCCAAGCCGCCGTTCCCCGCACAGATAGGGCTCTTCGGATGCCCGACCATCATAAACAACGTGGAGACCCTGGCGTGCGTCCCGCATATTATTAACAGGGGCGCCGAGTGGTTCTCGTCCATCGGCATTCCCAAGAACACCGGCACGAAAATATACGGGCTCTGCGGCAATGTAAACAAGCCCGGACTCTACGAGCTGCCCCTAGGCATATCGCTGCGCGACCTCATCAGCGAGTACGGCGAAGGCATACCGGGCGGAAGGAGCGTGAAGGCGGTATCCCCCGGAGGCTCTTCTGCGGCCGTGCTGTCGGCGGACGAGCTCGACATAACTATGGACTTCGATTCCCTTGCCGCCGTAGGATCGATGCTCGGGACGGCGGGTGTTACGGTGATGGACGACTCCACGTGCATGGTGAGGGTCGCACAGAACCTTGCCCACTTCTACAGGGACGAGTCCTGCGGGCAGTGCGTTCAGTGCAGGGAAGGCACCTGGTGGCTTGAGAAAATGCTCACGAATATAGAGGAAGGGAAGGGGAGGATGGAGCACATAGAAACGCTCCTCGACGCGTGCTACCAGATGAGGGGGACCACTATCTGCGCGCTAGCCGATGGATGCGCCATGCCCATAGATTCGATAGTCAGGAAGTTCCGCCACGAGTTTGAAGACCACGTACGTCTAGGCAGGTGTCCCTTCGAAAGGAAGACCCTCGGGGAATGGGTGTGAGTCAAAACGGTATAACGCGGGCGCATATTCAGTGCCCCCTCGCTTCCGGCATACAGCTTTCTTATTGAACTTTCCCAGTCAGGTATTCCGTCGGGGTTACTCTTCTATTATTAATACTGACAGCGGGAAGCTACTGGACGTTCTTTTTGCTCTCGGAATGAGTGCCGGTTGTCTCGAGGTTGGGGTCGTTTATCTGCTTCGACTCGTCCTTGGGCGGGGTAACGTCTATCTCGTCGTCCTTCATGGATTTTCTGAACCCCTTTATTCCCTTGCCGAGGGAAGCGCCCAAATCGCCCAGCCTGCTTGGGCCGAATATAAGCAACAGTATCACCAGGATTATTAGTAGCTCGGGCAGCCCGAAATGTCCAAACATT
>DATIET010000302.1:0-6130 GCA_035455615.1 Thermodesulfobacteriota bacterium | reverse complement strand
AAAGGGCTAAACGAGAAGCTTGTCGGCAACTTGTTCCTAGCGACGATGGCGGGCGGGATCATAGGCGCGAAGCTGCTTTATGTGTTCGAGAACGTCCCACTGTCGGATATCCTGAGCCACCCACTCGACAACCTGCTTTCGCGGGGCGGGCTCACATATTACGGAGGGTTCTTCGGCGCAATTATCCTTACCTGGATCATCGCCTACAGGAACAAGCTCAGCATGTGGGTCGTGGGCGACCTGGCTGCGCCGGCCCTTGCGCTCGCATACGCAATCGGGCGTGTAGGATGTTTTCTCGTGGGAGACGATTACGGGGTCCCGTCCGACCTGCCCTGGGCTATGGCCTTTCCGAAGGGGCTGCCGCCTACTAACGTCCCCGTGCACCCCACTCAGCTCTACGAAATCATAATCATGTCGATCGTGTTCGTATTCATTTGGAAGATAAGGAAACTGGAGAAGCCCGCCGGATGGCTCTTTTCCATTTATCTCGTCATCGCTGGAGTTGAAAGGTTCCTGATCGAATTTCTGAGGGGTACGACGCCGAGCCCGATACCCGGCCTCTCCGTCGCTCAGCTTATGGCGGTTGTCCTGATAGTCATAGGCGCATATAAGCTCTACAGCCTGCATTCGGCGGGTGAAAAAGCTCCCGAGCCCGCAAACCCGAAAAAATTCGGGAAGAAGAAAAAGGCGTAATTAGAGAAACGAGCGCCGCTCCTTACCATTAAACCATTCATTCCTTTCCATTGTACGCGCGTTGGGTATCTTTTATCCACCATGAGCAAGATTAGCAGTAATGACCTCGTCTTAGCGGCCCTCACGGGCGTCCTGTATCCGCTCACGTTTATGATCCCCTACACCGGGCTCCTCGCCTGGGTGCTCCTCATCCCTCTTTTTTGGGCGATAGAGAACAAATCCGCACGGGACGCATTCAAGCTCGGTCTTCTCGCCGGCCTCGTATCCAATTTCGCAGGAACCTATTGGCTAATAGGGACCCTCAGCAGGTTCGGCGGGTTCCCCATCCTGGTAAGCGTCATATTCATTATATTCCTGAGCGCGTTTTCGGGTCTCTCTTACGGGCTATTTTCATACATCGTCACGAAGCTCGGGTTCCTGAGGAAGCCGGGAGTCGTATCCGCCCTTCTCGTCGCCGCCGTCTGGACATCGGTCGAATACCTCTACCCGTTCCTCTTCCCATACGGGATCGCCAACTCACAGGCGGACTACATACCGGTCATACAGGTCTTCGACCTCTTCGGGGTCTATGCGCTCGGCTTCATAATCGTCATCGTCAACGTCACTCTCATGAGAACGATTAAAAAATTCACTGACGGCGGCCATTACCCCGTGTACGAGACCGTGTTATCGGCGGCGCTCATTATCGCTACACTCCTTTACGGATTCTATAAAATAGATACGGTCGGCAAGGAAATCGCCGAAGCCCCCAAGCTCAGGATTGGGATGGTGCAGGCTAATTTCGACTTCCTGGAGAAATCGGAGAGCCAGGAAGAGGTGGTGACGGCAAGGCATAAGGAGATGTCTCTCGGCCTCGAATCGGCAGACCTCATAATATGGCCCGAGACCGCGATCCAGGCATGGTTTCCGACAGAATCCGATTACTTATTGGTAGGTGACAAGATGGGCGTGCCGCAGATGAACGGGAAATTCTTCATAGTAGGCGGCATGTCGTTTACGCCTAAAAACCCGGATGCCGAGGTACTGACGGATGAAGACCTTATCCAATACAACACCGCTTTCCTCGCCAACTCGGACGGAGTGATCATCGGAAGGTATCATAAGATCAAGCTCCTGCTGTTCGGGGAGTACCTGCCGTTCACGAACCTGATACCCGCCCTAAAAAATATAAGCCCGGCTTCAGGGGACTTCACGCCCGGCCGTGAGCTCAACCTGTTCGAGATCGAGGACAAGGGGGCGAGGATTGCCCCTATAATCTGCTACGAGGACATAATCCCGTCATTCAGCAGGGGGTTTGTAGAGAAGGGCGCAAACCTGATCGTCAATATCACGAACGACGCCTGGTTCGGGAGGACGGTCGCACCTTATCAGCACCTGCTGGTATCCATCCCAAGGACGGTCGAGACGAGGAGGTACCTCCTGAGGTCTACCAACACGGGGATAAGCGCCGTAATAGACCCCGTGGGAAGAGTGGTCGCGAAAACGCCTGTTTTCGTAAAGACCAACCTCGAAAGCGAAGTGGGACTCATGAACGGGGAGCCCACGCTGTACACACGAGTTGGCGACGTCTTTCCCGCGGCGTGTCTCGTGTTCTGGGTAGGCTTTGCGGCCGTTACAAAGTTAAGGCGAAAGGTTATCCGCTAGGGCGTTCAGGAAAGAGTCGTTCTCATATGGCGTCCCGATCGTTACTCTCATGCAGTTCCCGAGCCTGCCGGGCTTGTTGAAGTTCCTTATGAGCACGTCACGCTCGACCAGGGCCTTGAAGACGGAGTCGGCGTCTCCGACTTTGAATAGTATGAAATTGGCATCGCTCGGATAGGCCTCCACGCCTGTCATTCCGGAAAGTGCTTTATACACCCTGTCCCTCTCCCTCACTATAAGCTGTATGTTCTCGGATACGAATTCGTGGTTCCTGAGGATGACCTCGGCCGCTCCCTGCGTGAAAGAGTTAATGTTGTAGGGGTACCTGACCTTGTTTATCTCGTGAACGAGGCCTTCCCTCCCGTAGAGTATGCCGAGCCTCAGGCCCGCGAACCCTACTTTGGAAAGGGTGCGGAGTATTATAAGGTTTTCGTGCTTTTTAATTAACGGTAAAAAGGTGTACCCGCTGAAATCCGAATACGCCTCGTCGACCACGACCACGCCCTTCGACAGACCAATTATTTCCCGTATTCTGTCGGCGGAGTACGCGTTTCCAGTGGGATTGTTCGGGGAGGCGAGAAATATCAGGTCGGGGTCTTTCTTCGCGATCAGGGCTGTGATTCTGTCCATGTCAAGATCGAAATTATGATCGAGCTCGGCCTCGAGCACCTCCCTGCCGAGCGCGCGCCCACTTATGCCGTACATCGAGAACGTGGGCGTCGGATAAAGCACCCTCCCCGTACCGCCCGAAAATGCGGTTATCAGCATTCCGATGAGCTCGTCCGAGCCGTTACCGAGGAGAATCCCCCCGGGAGGGAAACCGTTTATCCCCGATATCAGACTCCGTAATTCAGCGGCTTCCGGGTCTGGATATCTGTTGACATCGACACCGCGTAATTTAGCCAGGACCTTTTCAGAGACTTCTACAGGTAGGGAAAACGGGCTTTCGTTACCGTCGAGCCTTATGCGGGTCTCGAAGCGGGGGACGGAATAAGCCCAAAGAGCCCTGATCTCCTCCTTTACCCTCGACTCCAGAAGGCCCTTACCCTTCGACTTTCCCTTTTCCTTTGCTTTTTCCGACATATCGAGCTAGAGTGGAATGATTCGTGAATTCTTTTATATTCGGGATATTATGGAAACCCGGCTTTCGTCCAGTCTTACAGCTACCGAAAGTGCGTGTGCCTCGAGCTCTTCACTATAGGCGAGGTTCATTACGGACTCCGAGAGTGAATCGAAACCCTGCTTCGATATGGAGATTACGCTCGGCATCCGGAGGAAATCGTAAACGCTTAAGGGGGATGAGAACCTGGCTGCGCCCCCCGTAGGCAGCACGTGGCTCGGCCCCGCAATGTAGTCACCGAACGCTTCGGTCGACATAGAGCCGAGGAATATAGCGCCCGCATGGTTGATTTTTTTTAGTATGGATTTCGGTTTTCTCACGCATAGCTCCAGGTGCTCGGGCGCGAGCATGTTCGCGAGACCGATCCCCTGTTCCATGGTCCCGGTGACGAATATCCTGCCCTGATTCTTAACGGATTTTCCGGCAATCGTCTTTCTCTCGAGCTTCAGCAGCTGCCGGGAGACTTCTTTTTCGATCTCCTTCGCATAACGTATTGAATTGGTAACGACCATGGGAACCGCCATCTCGTCGTGCTCCGCCTGAGCCAGGAGGTCGGCTGCGACCCACCCGGCGGGGGCGCTGCCGTCGGCGACGATGAGCACCTCGCTCGGCCCGGCGATCATGTCTATATCCACCGCCCCGAAGACGAGCTTCTTTGCAATCGTGACGTAAATATTCCCGGGGCCGACTATCTTATCCACCTTCGGAACGGACTCCGTTCCGTAAGCGAGCGCCGCCACGGCCTGGGCGCCTCCGACTTTGTATACCGCGTCTACGCCCGCGATTTCGGCGGCCGCAAGCACCGCCGGGTTTAACTGCCCCCCGGGACACGGCGTGACGAGCACGAGCTCCTTCACGCCCGCGACCTTCGCGGGTATCGCCGTCATCAGCACCGTGGAGGGGTATGCCGCCTTTCCTCCGGGGACATACAGCCCTGCCCTTTCTATCGGCCTGATTACCCATCCGAGCTCGTTCCCCAGTGTATCTCTGAAAGTATTCTCGGACGGGAGCTTCAACCTGTGAAAATTCCGGATACGGTTCCCGGCCAAGGTGAGGTCGTCCATCAATTTTTTCGGGACGGCCGAACGGGCTTCCCGGAACTCTTTTTTAGATACTCTTACGGTCTTGCCCGTAAGCGCCACCCCGTCGAACCTCTTCGTATATTTGAAAAGCGCCCTGTCACCGTTCTTCCTGACGTCTTCAACTATTGTCCTGGTCGCGCCTTCGAGACCGGGGTCGGAGAGGGACGACCCCCTCCTTAAACCCTTTAATTCCTTCGCCAGATTGCCTTTGTTTATCTTGATAATTTTCACAATGAGAGAGGATTATACATAGGAAAGTCAGTTATCAAAAGGAACTATGCCACGGACCGTGATGTTTTCTCACGAGGCGCTCCGGGAGGCACCCGGATAATAGAATTTGTCCCATCCGGTAAACTAAATCATCGGCTGGAGGAGCGATTGATTCCGGAGCCCGCGGCTCCAGCCCGCTTATAAAGATGCGGATTGTGTAAACGTATGAAAATACACGTATTACATAGAAGTCTCGAGGTCCCGATAACCCTTAAAGAGGCGTGGGACTTCTTTTCAAATCCCTCCAATCTGATGTATATCACGCCTCCCCGCCTCAGGTTCAGGATGACGTCGGAGGCGCCCGGGAGGATATATCCCGGGCTCATAATGACTTACACGTTTTCGACCTATTTCGGCCTGCCCGTAGACTGGGTAACCGAGATAACTCACGTGAAGGAGCCCGAATTTTTCGTAGACGACCAGCGCCTCGGCCCCTATAAGCTCTGGCACCACGAGCATATGTTCAAGGAAACCGGAGGGGGAGTCGAGGTCCATGACCTGGTGCATTACGCCCTGCCCCTGGGTCCGCTCGGGGATATCGTCCATGAGCTCGTGGTAAAGAGACAGCTGAAAGAAATTTTCGATTATAGAAGCGGTTACCTGGCAGGGAAGTATGGAAGGGGATAACGACCATAGTCAACGGCGTACATGAAGGATCCGGCGCCACTGATAGACGGAGACAGTAAAAAAAACCGTTCCCCTGTCCGACAGGGCTTTTAAAAGATTGACAGGGCGGGCAGCGAAAATATAATTTCCTCTGATGAAAGACAAGATTATAGATATCGCGCAATATAAATACGACCAGGCCGAGAACGAGCTCCGCATGAAGCTCGTTGAGTACACGGAGCGTCCCGAAATACAGGCCCAGGCAGGGGAGGCATTTTACATATGGAAGGCCGACCCGGACTTCATACCGGACGAAGTTTCGGACGACCAGATCGATGACCTCACATTCGAGAAATTCTTCGACTGGTTCCTCCACGATTTCAGGCTGCTCGATACGGGCGAAAGGGTCATCGAGCGGTTCTACCACAACGAGAGGGAAGGGCTTTCCGGGCCGGAGGAAACTGTAATCAAGGGATGGCTCGAAAGTATATACAGCTTTTTCGAGGTCGGGGAGGTAGTGCCGGGAGAATACTGCGATATCAGGGACTTGTTCCTGAATACGGAATTCAGGGTCCGGGACTCTTCTTCGTCCAAGAAGCTCAGGCCTTCCGATATCATCGGCGCAAGGCCTTTAAAAGCCGGAGACAGCGTCTATTTCTCGGGGATCATCTCCGCCTACCCTCAGGCGTTTAAGAACATTATTCTCGAGTACTTCGAC
>DATIET010000301.1:0-22309 GCA_035455615.1 Thermodesulfobacteriota bacterium | reverse complement strand
GTCAAATGCAGCTGAAAATAAACCAGATCGTGACCATATTGGCCATTGGCGGTTTCTAAAAATTCATGGTCGTATGTTTTCGTGCTGAATACGGCGATCTTCATTCCAGTACACCTTGATTTGATTCTCTATTTAGTGGGGGTTTCCCGCCACGGACTATTTTCTGATTCTAATGCTAATCGGGAGTTTATCAAGTATGTACCGCATTTTAAAACGAGGACGGGAAATTCGAGCCTATATCTTAAAGAGTTGGAGAGAGCGGTTACAAGCAGAGACGGAGTGACGGATTCTCTCTAACGAACTTCAATTTACTTAAACGGATTGAGTGTATTGAGATCGGTCAGGGTTTCGATCAGTTTCGGCTTCTCGACGAAGAGCCTGTACTGCATCAATCTCAATATTGAAGACAGGTCTTTCCACTCCGACATCAGGGATTCGTGTCCTGTGACGACCTCTTTGGCCTCCCGGATACTTTCGTGGAGGTAGTCCGAAAATGTTTTTTTCGATATTTCGTCTTCGAGCGATTCAATTATCTTAGGCAGCTCGTCCTTTTCGAGCCATATCCCTCTGCATTCGGGGCAGTAGTTTATCTCCACCCCCGTGTGCCCGTACTCGATACTGATCGTATTTGCGGCGCATGAAGGACACTTGAGGTCCGTTTCTCTCGATTTGAATTTCTCCGGGTGCTTCCATATCTCGAAATCGAGCCAGTTGATGTTGGGGTCGGCTGCTTCCTCGGCTTTGCCCAGCTCCCCCACGTCTAGCCAGACCCCCTTGCACGATTCGCACTCGTCGACGTCTATAGACCCCAGGGCCTTCGTTTCAAGCTCTTTACCGCACTTGGGACATTTTTTCATGTTCGCTCCCGTTGCCTAGAAAGTTTCTACGTCCACGACGTGGTCAGCCATGAAGTATAGGAATACGCAGTCGTACGTCATTCCCTTTTCCGTTTCACAGCTATATATCCACTTTTCATCGTACCTGCCCTTCAATCCCGTTGTATCTTTCTGCCAGGGCTTTCCGTATGAGTCTATAATCTCCTGTTTGGTCTTGCCCATATAGTCCACGCCGCTCTTAAGCTCCTTAAGCATTTCATTCCCGCTCGACTTGCTTCCGCCCTGGGCGGTTACGATCGGGCTTTCGGCTGAGAATGATATTGCGCCGAATAATGAGAAACAGAAGATGAATACCGGGACTGCCAGTGATTTGTTCTTCCTGAAAAGTGAGTACGAGAAGGGCATGAGTTCTAATCTCCTGAATTTAATTGGGATGAAACGCTGCTTTGGATTCACCAATAATTATAAGCCTAATATCGAATGAAGTCAGTTATTTCTTTATCCGAACTCGAACCCCAGCTTGTCGTCGTTCACTACTATCCTCACGCTCCCGCCGCCAGTGGACAGATTCCCGAACAGTATCTCGTGGGTGAGGTTCTGAGTGATCTCGCTATCTATGAGCCGCTGTATGGGTCTTGCGCCGAGCTGCTTGTTGTAACCCTTCTCCGCTATATAAGCCCTCGCTTCGGGCGTGAGCTCGATCGAGACCTTCTTGACCTTGAGCCTCTCCGCGAGCTGCCCCACCATCTTGTCCACTATCTTTTCGACTACTTCTCTGGATAGCGAGCTGAAGTGGAGCACCGCGTTTAACCTGTTCCTGAACTCCGGGCTGAAATACCTCTCTATGGCCTGTGCGCTCTTGTCCTCGTATTCGTCCTTCTCGAACCCGACCGTACGCTGGCTGCTTTCCCTCGACCCCGTGTTCGTGGTCAAAATTAGCACTATCTGCCTGAAGTCCACCTTCCTCCCGTTCGAGTCGGTGAGTGTAGCATGGTCCATGACTTGTAAGAGCACGTTGAATATGTCCTCGTGTGCTTTTTCTATCTCGTCCAGCAACAGCACCGCATGCGGCTTCTGGTGGACTGCTTCCGTGAGCTGCCCCCCCTCTTCGTATCCGACATATCCGGGCGGCGACCCTATGAGCCTGGAAACCGTGTGCTTCTCCATGTACTCGCTCATGTCGAACCGGATGAACTCTATTCCCAGGGCCTCGGCGAGCTGCTTCGCGAGCTCCGTCTTTCCGACCCCCGTGGGTCCGGCGAACATGAAGCTCCCGACCGGTTTCATCGGCTCGCTCAACCCGGAGCGTGACATCTGTATCGCCGTCACGAGCTTGTCGACGGCCTCATCCTGGCCGTATATGACCTTCTTCAAGTCGTCCGCGAGGGTCATGAGCCTGTTCCTGTCGTCGACCTTTACCGTGCGTGTCGGTATCTTGGCTATCTTAGAGACGAGCGTCTCTATGTCCTTGACGGTGACCTGCCTTACGGCGGCCCCGGCGCTCCTGAGCTTTACCTCGGCCCCCGCTTCGTCTATCAGGTCTATTGCCTTGTCGGGGAGCCTCCTGTCGTTCATGTATTTCGCCGAAAGCTCCACCGCGGCTTTTAGAGCGGGCGTGGAATATTTCACCTTATGGAATTCCTCGTAGTATTTCTTGAGTCCGAGTAGTATTTTGACGCATTCGTCCTGGCTCGGCTCGTAGACGTCTATCCTCTGGAACCTCCGTGCGAGCGCGTGGTCCTTCTCGAACACGCTCCTGTATTCCTTGAGCGTCGTCGTCCCGATGCACCGTATCTCTCCGTTCGACAGCGCGGGCTTGAGCATATTGGACGCGTCGAGAGTCCCTCCCGAGACGGCTCCCGCGCCTATGACCGTGTGTATCTCGTCGATGAACAGGACCTTCTTCTCGTCCCCCCTTACGGAGTCGATAATGGCCTTGAGCCTCTCTTCGAAATCCCCTCTATACCGCGTGCCCGCCGTGAGCGACCCCATGTCGAGCGCATAGATCGCCGTCTTCTCGAGTGCCATCGGAACCTCGCCCCTGGCTATCCTGTGCGCGAGGCCTTCGGCGATGGCCGTCTTCCCCACGCCCGCATCGCCCACGAATATCGGGTTGTTCTTTCTCCTTCTCGCGAGTATGTGTATGGTGCGGTCTATTTCCGATTCGCGTCCGATCAGCGGGTCGAGCTTACCTTCGCGGGCCTTCTTGACGAGGTCGGTGCAGAATTCTCCGAGCGGGTCCTTGGGTTTTTGCTGGGTCTCGGTATCCGTCTTCGCGATGCTCGTCGATTTTTCCTTGCCTGAATATTTGGAGCCCCCGTGAGAAAGATACTGGACGATGTCGTAGCGGTTTATGCCCTGCTCGGTCAGAAGATAAACGGCGTGGGATTCGTCCACCCTGAACATCGCTACTAGGATATTTCCCCCGTTGATCTGAGATTTGTCCGCCGATTCCGCATGCATCGCCGCCAGCCTCAGCACGAACTGGCTTCCCGCCGAATACTGGGGGTCCGGCAGGTATTCGGAATCGACGGGCGGCATGTTCTCGTCGAAGAAATCCTCGAGCCTCAACCTCAGATTCTCGAGGTCGACCCCGCAGCCGGCGAGCACATCGCCTGCGTCCGGGTCGTACGTGAGCTCGAGGAGTATATGTTCGAGCGTGATAAACTCGTGCCTCCTCCGTTTAGCCTGCTCATAAGCCCTTTTGAGCGTCTCTTCAAGGTCTCTCGAAAGCGTCATTCTTCCTCTCCGCCGGCTTCGACTTCAATTATGCACTTCAAAGGGTGTTCGTACTGCTTGGCCAGCTTGTCCACCTGTATGATTTTCGTAGTCGCTACGTCGTATGTATATACGCCGACCATGCTCTGCCCTGATGTATGTGCTTCCAGCATTATTCTCGTGGATTCGTCCTGGCTCTTGTAGAAGACCCTCATCAAAACCCAGACTACGAACTCCCTCGGGGTGTAATCGTCGTTGAGGAGCACTATTCTGTACATGTCGGGCCTCTTGAGTTTGGCCCTTTCATCTGTGAGAAGGTCTCCTTCCCATTCCCCGGATTTTATCTTCCCGTCTTCCATGACTTCCCGTCTCGGGTTGTATACTGCTTATTGTAACTAATTTTTACGGCCGAGGCCCGGATTCTTTTTATCCGTCGCGTCTGTGCCCAAAATAAATTTAAGCCTAAATTATTTTCTGTCTACTCGCCGTGCAGGTATTTGAGGGGGGATTGTTTGTTGTAGTGCGTGATCAGGTCCTCCGTGTAAGCCCTCTCCCTCTTCAGATACTTGCCTATAGCGCTCCGCGCGCCTTCGTGCATTATGAGATGCGAGCTGTACGTGGGCGCAGCCGCAAAACCCCTTAAAAATTTGTGCTCCCCCTGCGCTCCCGCTTCGAAAATGTCGATCCCGTTTCTTATAGAATAATCTATTAATCTGTAGAAACAACACTCGAAATGGAGATTTCTGTAGTTGTGAACCGTTCCCCAGTAACGCCCGAAGAGCCTGTTATTCTTTACGACGTTGAATGACCCGCCCGCCCAACTCTTGCCGTTATTCGCCATGACGAGCACGAGGCGGTTTCTGAAATTTTCGAACACGAGGTCGAAGAATTCCCTGTTCAAGTATGCGCTCCCCCATTTTCTCGAGTGCGTGTCTGTGTAGAATTCCCAGATCGCGTCCATATGCCCGCTGTTTATGGCGTCCTTCTCGACGATCTGGATGTCGAGCCCTTCGTCCTCAAGTGATTTCCTCTCCTTCCTTATCTGTTTTTTCCTGCCGGACCGTATGTCCGAGAGAAAATCCTCGAAGGTGGTGTAGCCCCTGTTCTTCCAGTGGTACTGGTGCGTAATCCTCGAAAGGAATCCCTTCTTATCGAGAAAGATACGCTCTTCGTCCGTGAGGTAGAGAAAATGTATCGAGGAGCACCCCTCTTCGACGGAGAGCTCTATCAAACGGTCGACCATGAGCCCCGCACATTCTCCAAACGGGTAATCGGGATGGACCGAAATGCGCGTTCCGTTTGCGGGAGTGAACGGTATTGCCGCTACGAGCTTCGGGTAGTAATGGAGTCCCGCGTTCTCGAACGCCCTTGCCCATTCCCAGTCGAAGATGTATTCGCCGTATGAGTCGGACTTTATATAGGCGGTGACCGCTCCAATAATCCTTTGTGCGTCATAAAGGACTATATGTCTCGGGTTCCATTCGGTATGCGGACCTACACAGCCGGATTTCTCCAGCGCTTCGAGGAACTCGTATTCGAGGAAGGGGTTTCCCCTGTCTATTATCTCGTTGTACCGGTCCCTGTCGATACCTGTGATAGATTCATATACTGTCAATCGGTAGTCATTGCTCATCTCTGTCATACCACTTCGTTTATATGCGTAACTCTTCCGCGGGCAGCGCCGGAAATTAGTATAACACCTACGCCAAATGTGGTTTCCCGAGTCTCCGGTGGCCTGTCCCGGGATCGGCTCTCCCTGCTTATTGACAACGGATTGATTAAAGTGAGATAATGGTGAATATCAATGCAGCTGTTCCTTTTCCATAACTGGTCTAGCCGAGGCGGAGGATGTGTGAAAAATTAAACTTGAAGCGCGGCAGGCAATGCCTCGTTCCGATTTCCACGCTGATAATTTTATGCCTGGCCGTTTCGGGAATGGATCCAGATCGGCTGATCCTGGACGCGTCGGCTCAGGATTCGCCGGACGCAGCGATAGTCTTCTTTAACCCGAACGAGCACGGCGTCCGCCCTGACGACGAATCCGGTCTGAACGAAGTTGTAACGGTTTTAAAAAACGACCCCGGTCTCGTTGTCGTCATAGACGGGTATTCGGACATAACGGGCGAGGAGCAATACAATCTCAATCTGTCGAGGTTGAGGGCCGAGGCTGTCAGGGAGTTTTACGTCGGCCGCGGGATAGATACCGAAAGGATAAAGGTTCGGGGCAACGGCAAGACCGATAAATTCGACAGCGGCATAGACGAGGAATCCCTCAAGAGGAACAGGAGGGTACAAATTAGTGTCGAATCCGCCCCGAGCCGAAAGACCCCGTCTCCCGAACCTCCGGCCGCCGTGGTTTCAGAGAAATCGCCTCCGCCCGCGCAGGAAGCTGAGCCCCCGGCAGAAGAAAATGGGGATACGGCCGCAGTCGAGGATGCATCTGAGACCGGGCCCGGCGAGGAGCCTGCAGTGCCTGCCATAACCGAGCCGTCTGCGCCCCCGCCCGATCTGGAAAAGGCAATAGGCCGCTCCATGAGGAGGCTCGCGCCGGGGCTTGTGGTCTTCGATGCACCCAGGGTAATGAATATAGGCGAGACATACGAAGTCGAGGTCGATTTGCCGTATTCTTTTTTAAAGGGGCTCTCCGACAGTCTTCATGGTATGAGCGGACAGGGGTTCGAAAATGTCAGGCTTGGACAGAACATCGGCTTGAGCCTTAACGGCAGGGGATTCGATATACGTCCTGTCACCGATACGGGGGATGTAGAGGAGGTGTTTCCGGCGGAGGATACCGGGATCACGAAGCTCGTAACTGAAAATACGACACCCATCTGGAAATGGAAGGTAACCCCTTTGACAAGCGGCTACAAGTCGCTCCTTTTGTCTGTCGAGTTGTTGGCTGAGGACTCCGATTACAACGAAATGGTGAATGAATACCAGCTCTACCAGAAGGTCGTAGAGGTAAAGCCCAGTTTCATCTATACTCTATCTAGAAGCTACTGGATGATGACTCTGTTTATCGTTATTGTCGTAGCGGTCGTAGGCTGGGTCTTGATAAAGAAGATTAGGGTCGGTTGAGTAAGTGAACCGAAGGGGGCGCGTGAGATGAGCTGGCTAAGTAATATAACCCGAGGCAAGACGCTGATAAGAGGACTCGACCATGTCGCCGTGGTCGTGAGCGATATGGACCGGTCTATAGAATTTTATACTGCTCTACTGGGCATGAAGCTGATCAAGGACGGACGAGCCGAGGGCGGGCTAAAAAAATCCTTCATCGGGACGGACAAGAAAGCCATCCTCGCCATGACGGAAGAAAAGGGCGGGTCCGGACGCGGGGGCGGAAGCGCCGGGGGCGTTAATCACGTCGCGTTTTACGTGGACGATATAGAAAGGGCGGGCGGCCTGCTCAGGGAAAAGGGAGTCAGGTTTATTGAGGAAAAGGTCGGCCAGGACGGCAGGACCAAGGCCTACCACTTCCTCGACCCGGACGGTCTCGAGCTCGAGATATGCGTCGAAACGGGAAAGGAAGCCCCTCAGTATTAATCGTTATCAGGGCAAAAATCCGACTGTTTACTTGTTCCGTCAATTATATTGACTTATCTTAATATTCGTCTGGTATACTAAGACTCCGTAAAGGGTTTTGCTATTTCATTATTGTTGATATATTTTTCATTGTGCTGCGGGTAATATCCGGTGCAAAAAAATGAAGCCGGTGCTAAAAATGAAGAAAGTGGATTCGGGAACATATAATCTGCCTGTCCGTTACGGGCCCGAGATGCGCGTTCTTATCGTCGGGGGCGGTATATCGGGATTGACCCTTGCGGGTCTCCTCCAGCAGAGGGGCTTCCGGCCCACTGTGGCGGAGCGTGCCCCTGAATACGGAAGCGTGGGATATATCATCGTGCTCTGGCCGTCGGGCAGCCGCATATTAAAAGGGCTCGGTCTTTACCGGAAGCTTCTGGATACCGGACTGCCGTTCTCCACGTATAACGTTTGGAATGAGAAAGGAGAGATGCTCCGTTCTTATTCCGTCGAGACCGTAACCGAAAAGTACGGCCCTATGATAAGCATATACAGGCCCGAGCTTATCAACATCCTGAGGGAGGCTGTCGACCCGGAATCGATCCGCATGAATACCACCGTAGAAAAGATACGCCAGACCCGGGACGAGGTGTTCGTCACGTTCAGCGACGGGCGGGAGGAGTCATACGACCTCGTTGTCGGCTGTGACGGGGTGCGCTCGAAGACGCGCAGCATGGTTTTCGGTCATGTTCCGCTGACTTACAGCGGCATGAAGGGCTGGAGTTTCTGGGTAAAATCGAACCTTCATAAAACGGCTCATATCGCCGAGTACTGGGGGACGGGAAAATTTTTAGGCGTCTGGCCGACTAAAGGCCGGCTCTCTGTCTTTACAAGCATCAGATGTCCCGAAGGCACGCCTGAGCCGCCCGAGGGCAGGGCAAGTCGGATCGAAGAGCATTTCAAGGGGTTCGGCGGGATAGTCCCTGACATTCTGGCCGGGCTCGACGATGAATCTCAGATATATTGCGATGATTATAACGATCTCCGGATGGACAAATGGTACAAGGGGAGGGTGGTTCTTTCCGGGGACTCTGCGCACGCTGTTTTACCGACTGCGGGCGGCGGGGTGTCTATGGCAATCGAATCTGCCGCGGTTCTGGCGGACGAGCTATCGAGGGCGGACTCAAAATACATCGCGCAGGCCCTTGAGAGTTACGAGTCGAGAAGGCGCCCGCGCGTCATCAAGATTCAGGACCAGTCGAGGATGATGGGAAAAGTTGCATTTGCCGACAGCCGGATACTGTCCCACGTGCGAAACCTCGTCATGCGTTTTTACTCGAACAAGCTGCATATAAAATACTGGGACTCGATGCTGAAAGAACCTATATAGGTCGTCTTAACTGCCCTTCCCCGTTCTGTTTATCTGACATTCGCAACCATAATTTTGACTGCACAAAAGCGAATCCTAGGTTATAATTTATCTTTATTTAACACAAATCGGTGAATAACAATTTATACTTTACTCGTACGGGGTTTCTTCTTAAAAGTTTCGTTAACCCAACACTGAAATCTATTGTTAAATTCGGAGGTAGGTAAATGGTAAGGTTGGCAAGGAAATCGGTATTTTTCTTGATTCTCTCGATCGTCATTACTTCGTTTTTTCAGGCTGCTCAGGCCCAGCAGTATGGTTATAACTCCCTTTCCCCGCTCGTGAAACAATTGAGCCCGTCGGTCGTAAACATAAGCACGACGAGCGTATCCAAGGGAAGGAATTTTTCGTACGAGTCCCCGTTTGAGGGCAGAGAGGGCGATCCCTTCAACGACTTCTTCGATAAATTCTTCGGTGAGATGCCGGAAAGGGAATTCAAGGGCAGGGGGCTCGGGTCCGGGTTCATCTTCAGCGAAGACGGTTACATAATTACGAACAACCACGTAGTCGAAAGGGCTACCGATATAAAGGTCATTCTCGAGAACGGAGAAATTTATCACGCCGATGTCATCGGGACCGACCCAAAGAGCGATCTCGCTCTCCTTAAGATAGAGCCCAAGAGGAAGCTGCCGGCTGTAAGGTTCGGGAATTCTGACGGGCTCGAGATAGGCGACTGGGTGCTTGCAATAGGCAACCCGTTCGGTCTCGGGCATACGGTTACTGCCGGGATAATTAGCGCAAAGGGCAGGTCGCTCGGACTGGGCTCGTACGACGACTTCATCCAGACGGACGCGGCGATCAATCCGGGCAACAGCGGCGGCCCGCTGTTCAATTTCAAGGGTGAAATAATCGGCGTTAATACCGCGATAATAGCGGGGGGGCAGGGAATCGGCTTCGCGATACCCATCAACATGGCCAAGAACGTAGTCGCGCAGCTTCGCGACAGCGGGAAGGTGGTTCGCGGGTGGATAGGTGTATACGTACAGCAGATAACGCCCGAGATAGCGGAGAGCATCGATCTCCAGGAGCCGCGTGGAGCCCTCGTGGCCGACCTAACTCCCGGAGGCCCGGCCGAGGAAGCCGGGGTCAAGAGGGGCGATATAATCGTTGAATTCAACGGAAAGCCCATAGAGGATATGCCCGAACTGCCCAAATCCGTCGCATCTTATGCGCCCGGGACGAAGACGCAGCTGAAGGTTCTGAGGAACGGCGAGCCCAAGACTCTTAACATACAACTCGGAGAACTGCCGGAAGAAGTCGCCCAGGAGTCGAGAAAATTGACGGGTAAAGCCGTTGAAGAAGGACTCGGTCTGATCGTCCAGGAAATCAATCCGGAGATACGGAACAGGTTCGAGACGGGTATTTCGGAGGGTGTAATAATTACCAATGTCGCGCCCGGCGGCACCGCAGCCAGCGCCGGACTCGAACCCGGCGACGTGATACTCGAAATAAACAAAAATAAGGTCTCGAACCTCGACAATTATAAGAAATCCATGGACTCGGTAAGCGAAGGACAAAATGTCCTTTTCCTGATACAGCGGGGATCGAACACCATATATGTCGCGCTCAAGTTCGAAGGGGATAAAGGCGGCGATGGGAAAGGTTGAAGCGAGGCTCGGCGAGCTCGGCATTAAAATCCCCGATATACAGGCGCCGCTCGGGTCATACAAACCCGCTTCTATCACCGGAAACCTTATTTTTATTTCGGGTCAGCTCCCGCTCCGGGAGGGACGGCTCCTATTTCAGGGGAAAGTCGGCTCCGATATAACCGTCGAGGAAGGTATGCAGGCGGCCAGGGCCTCGGCGGTAAATGCGCTCGCCGTGATGAATAAGGAGTTAGGCGCGCTCGGCAGGGTTAAAAAGATCGTGAAGCTGACGGGCTACGTCGCAAGCGCGCCCGGATTTCATAATCAGGCGAATGTTGTAAACGGCGCATCCGACTTATTCTATCAGGTCTTCGGAGAGGACGGGCGTCACGCGCGCGCCGCGGTCGGGGTGGCCGAGCTGCCCATGAACGCCCCTGTGGAGATCGAGCTCATAGCCGAAATTATCCCTTGAGAGAAATGGTTAGAATGAATATCCCCGGTTAAGTTGTTTCCCTTATGGGCCGAAGCCTGACTCTATTTATATATACCGATTTTCCTTCCGAATCACTCGACACGGATGTTATAACCGAACGCCTTGACCGGTTCGGCGTTTCGGCCCAAATCAGAGGAAATCTGTTTGAATTTCTCGGGAATTCGGACATTGCATACCGGATCGCCGGTCTCCTGGCCCGGTCCAGGATTACCGATATAGAAAAGCCGCTCGATGTGCTCCCCGCGGATAACGAAGCGCAGGCAGATTCGGAGCTCGGGAAAATGTCGGGACGGGAGAGCGTGAGGGGAGAATTCTACGACGGTCTCTGGGTGCAGAGGATTCTCCACGGGGCCCTTGCCGGCAGGGACTCAGGGGAGGCCGGCGGAGAATATATGCACATGATATTCACCGGCCGTCTCTTCGGAACGTATGACGGCAGGCGTTACCATGCGAGGGTGATTCTTGCCGGAAGTCCGGCTCTCATATCTACTTCGGGGCTCGTTGAGGCCCCGGCAAAGCCGAGAGAGTACTATTTTATAAAGGGCGGCCTCCTAAGGAGCGGTCGGGACGTATCGGAGCTCGACAGGATGTACAGGGGCAGATACGTCGAATACGACGACCCTAAGACCTCATCGATCCTGAGCTCTTACGCGCTTCAGGCGGTGTATTACGAGCTGACAGGCAGGGAATTCTGCGATGACACGAGGTGCTGTTTATATAACTCACACCGGCAGGAAGAGGTGCTCGGGGTTCAGTATGAAGGGAGTATCTGTGATAAGTGCTTACGGGCATTGAGGGAAGCCGGCTTGCCGGGCAAATGAAATGAGAGGGGAAGAATTTATCTTCCCCTTAATACGCAATATCCGGGTTACGCCCTTGCCTGTTCCTGCTTCTCGAGTATGTCGATCGCGACCTGAGCCGCTTTCTTGCCCGAAAGAAGCATTCCGCCGAAAGTGGGTCCCATCCTCGGCAGGCCGAATACTGAATTGACCGACATCCCGCATGCGATGAGTCCCGGATGCACTTCTCCCGTATACTCGACGAGCGCGTCCTCCGACTTTTCAACCCACATGGAGCCGTGTCCGGGCAGCTTCTTGAAGAGTCCCTGCTGGGCGAGCCTCGATACGCAGTAGGCGTCATGGCCAGTCGCGTCTATCACGAGCTTCGATTCGATTGCTATCGGGTCGAGGCAGGTGATTTCCTTGGGCATGTTGGCTATGGGGGTCCAGTTTATAACGATTCCGGCCACCCGCCCGTTCTCCCTGTACACGAGGTCGTCGAACATGGTCATATTCCTTATTTTAGCCCCCGCTTCGCACGTCATGGCGATCAGCTTCGAGCACGCGTACGGTCCGTCCGCGACGAAGAGCCCCTTCTGGACTTCTTCGTAAGGCACTTCTATCTCGTCCAGCACCTGGTTCCCAGGCTCTCTCACGGTGACTTTGTTCATCAGGTAGCCCCCTATCCAGAACCCGCCGCCCAGGTAGTTCATTCTCTCTACGAGGAGGACTTTATATTTCTGTTTCGCAATATCCTTGGCCGCCACCAGGCCGCTCGGACCGGCGCCGACTACGATAACGTCGCTCGATATGTATTCGTTGAACTCGTTCGCGAAACCCTCGACTATAGCCCTCGTAACCTCTTTCTCGCCGACGGGCGCGAATTTAACTTTAAAATCAGCCATAAAATTTATACCTCCCAGGTATTTCAGCGGCTCTTTAGACCCGTTTACTCTATCACAGAAACGGGGAGCGTCAATACAATTTATTATACACAATCCGCCGCCCGAAACGCAGCCGGCGCGGGGCTTCTGTGGCTATTGACAGAATAATTGGTTATCTTATATTTCCGAGTGGGGGGCTGGATATATTAGAATTTTACCGGAGGTAATCTGAATGCATGCGCGGGTGAAGGTTATTTTTACGCTGGCGGTCCTTTTCGTTTTTGCGGGTTTTGAGAACGATGCCCACTCGGGCCTGATAATGGAGCAGGTCGGTTATCAGCAGGGTTCAAACGACAGGCAGAAAGTTACTATTTACATTCAGGATGATAAATTCAAGCAGGTGGAGAACGGAGGGCCGTTTTCACCGGCAGTGATATTCGACCTTAATTCCGGGGATATTATGTTTGTGAACGACGAGAAAAAACTCTATATAATCCTTAACAGAGACGAGTATCTTAAATACATCGAGTCCGTAATCACTGAAAACAAAGACGTTTCCACTGTCAGCCGGAACATCACCCTCAAGAAGACCGATGAAACGGCTGCCATAGCGGGCTATAGCGCCAGGAAGTATGAGATCTTCGACAACGACAAGCTGCAGTCCGAATACTGGGTGAGCAGTGATGCCGGGTTTAGCGAAGAGCTCGATATGAACAAAATGTCGAAGCTTATGAATGAGGTAAAAAGGATAAGTCAGAACGTCGGCGGCTCCGCCTCGATATCGGATAACGAATACAAGATATTTCAGGAAATCTACGAAGACGGTTATCCCATGAAAACCGTTTACCATTCACCGGACGGCGATAAGGTCTTCGTCGAAGAGATCGTTACGGTGAAGAAGCAGAACATACCCCCGAGCGAATTCGAGCCACCTGCCGGTTATGAGAAGATTACCTACCAGGACATTTTAAAACAGCAGTGAAATCGGGGCGGGTCCTCGTGATCAGACCGTATTTCGCTTGACTCTAGCGTCCCCGTCCGTTGTGATGCCGGCACGGCTAAGGGATGTGGATGAGATTCTATTGACCTTCTTCGACGACTTCCACTTTGATGACGGCGCTTACGTCGTGATGGAGCTTTACGGACACATCGTGCGTACCGAGCGTTTTTATCGGGTTTGCAAGGTCGATCTGTTTTTTCGAAACCTCATATCCAAGCTCCCCGAGCGCATCGGATATGCTCTGGGAAGTCACCGAACCGAATATTTTTTCTTCTTCGCCGACTTTGACGGGAATTTTAATTGCAACTCCGTCCAGCTTGGATGCGAATTTCTCGGCTTCCCCTTTTACCTTGTCTTCCTTTTTCCTTATGGCGGCGCTTTTTTGCTCCCAGATTTTAATATTCCCAGGGGTTGCCGTTATAGCGAGCTTTTTCGGAAGGAGGAAGTTCCTGGCGAGGCCGTCCTTGACGTCCTTGATCTCTCCCTGCCTGCCGATGGTCTCAACATCGGAAATAAAGATCACTTTCATAGTTGTGTGTACCTCCGAAACTTCCCGCCGGTCTAAGGCGGTATCGAATATGTAAACCGCGTCCCGTAAAACTATTAATGGAGGACGGTATAAGGCAGCAAGGCCATGAAGCGCGCTCTTTTTATCGCGGCTGCAAGCTCTCTCTGGCATCCTGCGCAGAGACCCGAATTCCTTCTGGGAACTATCTTCTTCCTGTCCGATATATATCTCGACAGCATGTCGGCGTTTTTATAATCGATCTCGATCGACTCAGCGCAGAACCTGCATACTTTCTTTTTTGCGAAATATTTTTTATCTCTCGGTGATTCCATCAGCTTTCTCCTTCTGTCCGGGCGGGGGCTTCGGCAGGCTCGTCTTGGCTTTTGCTCTCTGTAGCCGCTTCGGCAGGTTCGCTTTGGCTCTTGCTCTCTGTAGCTGCTTCGGCGGGTTCGTTTTGGCTCTTGCTCTCTGTAGCTGCTTCAGCGGGTTCGTTTTGGCTCTTGCTCTCGGCGGCGGCTTTCTCTCTCTTGGCGGCGTTATCGCTTATCGCCACGGTAATGAACCTGAGTATATCCGTGTTGTAGAACCGGAGATGTCTCTCGAGCTCCGCAACCGCTCCCGGAAGCGCCGTGAAAACGATTATGTAATACACGCCTCTCGAGTAATCCTTTATCTCGTATGCAAGCTCCCTCTGCGCCCACTTGTCGGACTTGATGATCTCTCCTTCGTGGGCAGCGAGCGCCTCGTTCAACTTCTGCTGTATTTTCGAAAGCTCCTCTTCCTTTATATCCGGTCTTACGATATATAGGGTCTCGTAATACTTTGGCTTGACTGCCATATATGATTAACCTCCTGTCTCGGTCTATGCGGCCCCGGGACGGCTCCTCTGTCCCCGGGCGACAGCTGAATTTTGGAACTGTATATTCTACCCGTAATATTCGATTTGTGAATTATCCCGTGAACTATCTGATATCATTCATAAATTAGTACGGCACAAGCCCCCTCCCCCGTTAAATAAGCAGTGGTGCTATAACGACTGAAACAATCGACATCAGCTTGATAAGGATATTCATGGCGGGTCCCGAAGTGTCCTTGAAGGGATCACCCACAGTATCCCCAACCACCGCCGCCTTGTGGGCATCGGATCCCTTCCCTCCGAGGTTACCTTCCTCTATATATTTCTTTGCGTTGTCCCATGCGCCTCCCGAATTGGCCATCATCAACGCGAGGACTACGCCCGTGACAATGGACCCGGCGAGGAAACCCCCGAGACCCTCTGCCCCGAGTATGAGCCCAATGACGATAGGCGCGATTACGGCGATTACTCCCGGAACGACCATCTCTTTAAGCGCGGCGTCTGTGCTGATCCCCACGCATGAAGCGTAATCAGCCTTTGCTTCCCCCTCCATGAGACCCGGTATCTCACGGAACTGTCTCCTCACCTCTTCGACCATCTTTTGGGCGGTCCTCCCCACAGCTCCCATCGTCAGCGCCGCGAGCAGGAAGGGGACAGCGCCGCCCAGCATCAGTCCCGTGACGACGTGGCTCCTTGTAAGGTCAATCGACTCGAGACCGACTGCTTTCGTGAATGCCGCGAACAGCGCGAGAGCTGCGAGCGCGGCCGAGCCGATCGCGAACCCTTTTCCGATAGCGGCCGTCGTGTTCCCGAGCGAATCGAGCTTGTCCGTAATTTTTCTTACCTCATGGCCGAGCCCCGACATTTCCGTTATACCGCCGGCGTTGTCGGCTACAGGGCCGTAAGCGTCTACGGACATTGTTATACCGATCGTGGCAAGCATGCTTACCGAGGCTATGCCGATGCCGTAGAGTCCAGCGAACGAATACGAAAGCCCGATCGCGACCGCGATTGCGATCACGGGAAGAACAGTGCTGATCATGCCGATTGACAATCCTTGAATAATATTGGTCGCGACGCCCGTCTGGGAGGCCTCGGCGATCTTTTTGACCGGGGATCCCGAAGTGTAGTATTCGGTAAGAAGTCCGATGGCGATACCGGCCAGGAGACCGAGCACGGAAGCGAGCCATATCCATAGTATATTGTTTATTCCGTCGACCAGGCCTACGATAAGCAGTATGATTAAAGAGGCCGCAAGATAAATTCCCCCCGTATAGAAGGTCGCCCTCCTAAGGACCAGCTGGGGTTCGAGGTCTTTCATCCATTCGACGCTTTTGGCCCCTATTATCGACGAGAAGCTCCCTATTGCAATGAGAATGATCGGCAGGGCCATGAGCGCGATCTCGTTTTTTCCGCTGCTCGCAGCGATTACTATCGTCGCGACGACGGAGCCGACGTAGGATTCGAACAGGTCTGCCCCCATGCCCGCTACGTCCCCCACGTTGTCCCCCACGTTGTCGGCGATTGTGGCGGGGTTCCTCGGGTCGTCTTCCGGGATTCCGGCTTCGACCTTGCCGACCAGGTCTGCGCCTACATCGGCCCCTTTGGTATATATACCTCCCCCTATCCTGGCGAAGAGGGCGACGGAGCTTGCGCCCATCGCGAAGCCGCCTATTATCGATCCGAATTTCTCCGCAAAAAGTACCAGGCCCTGAGCGTCTTCCGGGTTCGTGGGAAGCCCGATACCCAGCGTGAAAGCTAACGAAAGGCCGAGTAGTCCTATGCCCGCGACAGAAAGCCCCATAACGTTCCCGCCCTTGAATGCGACCGAAAGGGCTTTCCCCTGTCCCTCGGTCGCAGCCGCGTGGGCCGTTCTTACGTTGGCTTTAGTCGCAGCCTTCATTCCGAAAAACCCGGCTGTCAGCGAGCAGACCGCTCCCCCGACATACGCTATCGCGGTGCTCAGGTTGATAAATATGGCGAGGAGCGCGAACACGATAATTACGAATAGGCCGATAATCCGGTACTCACGGCTTAAAAATACCATCGCGCCTTCGGATATCGCCTGAGCGATCTCCTTCATCTTGTCGTTGCCTTCGGGAAGGGACTTTATCTCCCGGTACACCAAAAAGGCATATATCAATACTACCGCTCCCACTGCCACCCCGAATACTGCTGCTATGAATTCTCCCATTTTATCGTATCTCCTTTCGACTATTTCTGGTTAGGTTGACCTGTGCTCTCTTCACTCTCGGGCCTGACGTTGTATTTGTTCATCGCTTTTTGGAGTCCGTGCTGAATGATTTCCAATACCGCATCAGCCGCTCTAAATACGGATTCACTTACGAGTTCCCTTTCTTCCTTGTTGAATTTGGTCAATACGTGGGAAACTGTGCCTTGTTTCTCTCCGGGTTTACCTATGCCGATCCTGACCCGAATGAAATCCCCGCTCCCCAGCTCTCCCATTACCGACATTACTCCTTTGTGTCCGGCGCTGCCTCCTCCCGCCTTGATCCTGACGGTGCCTGCCGGGAGGTCGAGCTCGTCGTGTACGATGATTATGTTCTCCACCGGAATGTGATAGAAGTTGGCTGCGGTTGAAACCGATTCTCCGCTCCGGTTCATGTACGTCTCCGGTTTCAGCAGAATCAGTTTGTTGTTGTTAAAAGTTCCTTCCCCGCATACGCTGCTGAATTTTTTCTTTTTTAAATCGATTCCGGCCCTTTTCCCTATTTCATCCACGGTCAGGTAACCGAGGTTATGCTTGGTGGAAGCGTATTCGCTTCCGGGATTTCCGAGGCCGGCCACCAATATCATATCCCGTTATTTCTCTTCTCCGCCCTCTGCCTTCTCCTCGCCTTCGACGGCTGTTTCCGGAGCTCCTTCCACTACGGCTGCCGGGGCTTCTACTTCCAGCTTCGGCGCCAATATCGTCACGATTGTCTCATCGTCGTCTTTTAATATGTGAAAGTTCTCTGAAACCCTGAGCGCGCTCACGTGTATGGAATGCCCTATGTCCAGGTCGGTCACGTCGATTTCGAACGAATTCGGGATATCCTTCGGCAGGCATTCGACCGGGATATCGCGCAGTATCTCCTCGAGTATCCCCCCTTCCTTGATCCCCTTGGCCTTGCCTACTATCTTTACCGGGATATTCACCGTTATCTTTTTATCGATGTCGAGAGCCTGAAAATCGAAATGAATGGGCTTACTCGTCAGGAAATCGTATTGAATATCACGCAGCAGCGACAGCTTCTTCACTTCACTCGTATCGTCATTGTAAGTTATTTCGAGAAGAGTGTTCTCGCCCGCTTCTGTCGACAGGGCTTGCTTGAGCGCTGCCGGGTTCACCGCTAACATTGTCGGCTCTGTGCCTTTTCCGTAAAGTATCGCAGGTATGTTCCCCTCTTTCCTGACTTCCTTCGCTCCGCTTTTTCCTGGTCTCTTCCTGATCGATACTTCCAAAGTATTCTGTGCCATTGCTCGAGCTCCTTCTGTAGTTTAATTGAACAGGCTGCTGATCGATTCGCCTGTCGCAATTCTTTTTATCGCCTCTCCGAGGAGGTTGGAAATGCTTATTACCGTTATTTTACTGCACCCGGCCGCTTCTTCGGACGGGGCGATAGTATCCGTAATTATAACTTCCTCAAGATCGGCGTTCTTTATCCTTTCTATCGCGCTCCCGGAGAGTACTCCGTGTGTGCTGCAAAGGGCGACGCTTTTCGCCCCTTCCCTCAAAAGCGCCTTCCCCGCCTGGATAGCGGTCCCGGCCGTGTCCACGAGGTCGTCTACCAGGAGCACGGCTTTCCCCTCGACGTCCCCTATTACGTTCATAATCTCTGCTTCGTTCGGATTGGGGCGTCTCTTGTCCGTCATCGCGAGCCCGGAGTCGAGGATTTTCGCATAAGACCTCGCCCTCTCCATACCTCCCGCGTCCGGGGAAACGATAACCATATCCTCACCGCTAAATTTCTCTCTTATGTAACCGATGAAAACGGGCGCCGCATAGATATGGTCGACCGGGATGTTGAAAAACCCCTGTATCTGTCCGGCGTGCAGGTCTACTGTGACTACCCTGCTTATGCCGGCGGTCGTAATCAGGTCCGCAATAAGCTTCGCGGAAATGGGGGCTCGCGGCTGGACCTTCCGGTCCTGTCTCGCATAGCCGTAGTAAGGGATGACCGCGGTAATCGCCCTTGCTGACGCTCTCTTAAGCGCATCCGTGATTATCAGCAGCTCCATGATATGCTCGTTCGTCGGTGGGCATGTAGACTGTATGACGAATACATGGGAGCCCCGTACGCTTTCCGATATTTCGACGAATACCTCCCCGTCGCTGAACCGCCTGACTTCGGCCTTGCCGAGGGGGACGTCGAGGTATTTACAAACAGCTTTTGCGAGCGGGACGTTCGAAGTCCCGCAAAAAACCTTTGCGTTGTCCATTTGATCTCACATGAAATTGATAAAGCTCGATGCCCCAAATTAAAACAAGGTATTATAAAATAGATAACTGATAATTCAAGTTTAGGCCTCGGGCCCGGACACGACGGTTTGATTGCGATACCGAACGACCAAGAAAGGGAGATACTGCTCTCGGAGCGAGTTGCCAGGATGGCGACGGCTGACGGTTCCGGCAGGCCGCAGGTCGTGCCCGTCTGTTTCGCATACGACGGACATTATATATTCACTCCGCTCGATAAAAAGCCCAAGGGCGTCCCTGCCGGGGAATTGAGGCGGGTTAAAAATATAATGTCAAACCCGCGGGTATCCCTCGTGATCGACGGTTATTATGAGGACTGGAAAAGGCTGTATTACGTTTTAATTTACGGTCTTGCCAGTGTGATCGAGAGTGGTGAGGAGTATGGGAATTCCCTTCTTATACTGTCCCGAAAATACCCGCAATATAAGAAAATGAGACTCGAAGGGGCGGGCCTCCCCGTCATTAAAATCGTTCCGGAAAGTATAGTTTCCTGGGGGAAACTCTGAATTACGCGCTCCTGAATAGATACCGTGCGGATGAGACAAATCCGACGGGTCATCGATGTTCTGAAAAAAGTAATAATAAGGGGTGAGTGCGGGAATTTTTTATCTAAAAACCACTAGCATGGGATGATTATCTGTGATAATATTACGGATTAAGGGTCAAGGGTAGTTCAAATTCTAAATCGCCGAAGTGGCGGAACTTGGTAGACGCGCTGGATTCAGGATCCAGTGGGTGCAAGCTCGTGGGGGTTCAAATCCCCCCTTCGGCATGGACTCGACGGTATTAATTTATGAGAGAGCTTAAGCCTAAACTGATGATAGCCAACTCGGGAAGAAGGAGGCGAGGCCTGGGAGGGGGGTTCTGGTCCTTCCTGACCTTCCTGATAGTATTCCTGGTGGGCGTATACGTAGGCACCAAGGTCGACGATTTCTATGTCGACGGCACCGAGCCCCCGCAGGTAAAAAAAGAGAGCCCGGCTGAGAAGCCCGCTGCGAAATATGAAACGACTACGGAACCCATAATCGACAAGGATGAGCTGCCTCCCGGGGGAATAAACGCCTCGACTGACGATACATCCTTATTGACGGATGAAAAAAAGATATCCGATGAGCTTATTGCAGCCGAGCCCGTCTTATCTGTAAACATCAATAAACAAGAAGGTTTAACAGACGCCGGAATTACATCGATCGACCCCGTGCAGATCTCGGGCGAGACGAAAGCCGTCGAAGATACGGCGCTTGCAAAACCCGAGAACACAGCTCAGGATACGGCAAAAGCCGATAAGAGCCTGACCGAAAAAACGCCCAAAAGGGGATACACCCTCCAGGTAGGGGCATACGCCGACAAGGCTCAAGCCGAGAAGGTGGTTAATAATTATAGAAGCAAAGGGTTTAGCGCATATACCGTTCAGGTTGAGAATAGCAAGGGTGAGAAGTGGAATCTCGTCAAAGTGGGCAAATACAGCAGTATCGAGCAGGCCTGGAATCAATCGGCGGCCTTTAAAAGGAGTGTTGGAGAGGATGCTTACGTCGAATCCCTCGGCACAAAGACCGTCTTCAATGAATCCTGGGGGAAAGATGAATAGCCGGGGGACTCACGCGGGATTCCCGCCCGGCTTGATATTCTGTTAGCTTCTGCGTATACTGAATACACCCGCATATTGTTATAGCCTGATATTATTAGCTAATATATGCGAATCGGGGAATTTTGCATTTGCGAAGAATTTCCTTGACAAGGATTCTTCGAAACCGTATATTAATATAGTTAGGGCACTGTCAGCTTTAAAAAGCATTACATTTAAACTAGTTAAAAGGGTCTGGAAAAGGTGTGAGAATGAAATCTGCGAAATTCAGAGATGTGGAACGTGTGACTCCGGAAATGGAAACTATGGAAAATTATAACGAGCAGGATGAGGAATCTTATTCTTCCCTGGGTTTCAGGGACGACGTAATGATCGAAGGCGAAGAGTCCGATTTCGGGTTCGAGATCGAGGATAATGCCGCTGCCGAAGACCAGGAAGAAGAATGGACCCCCGATGAACAGTTCAGGCTTCTTTACGTCTATTTCAAGGATATGGCGGTTGAATCACTTCTGACCGCGAAAGAGGAAATAGAGGTCTCCGCTCAAATCAAAAAGTGTGAATCCAAATCTAGAGAGCTCACCTCCCATATTCAGAAACTCTCAAAGAAGAAAGAGAGTTTTGCGGGTAAGAAAAAGATTGTAAACACCGCAATTACCGAAAAGGAGCTTACGAAGAGGATCGATAGCCTTATGGCATTCGTGAAAGTATATTCCGAGCGCGCATGCGAGCTAAAGGAAAGGTTCGTTAAGGCTAACCTCAGACTCGTCGTAAGCATATCAAAGAGATACATGGGACGCGGTCTCCCGCTCACCGACCTCATACAGGAAGGAAACGTCGGCTTGATGAGGGCGGTCGAAAGGTTCGACCATACCAAGGGTTATAAATTCTCCACTTACGCATCCTGGTGGATACACCAGGCTATTTCAAGGGCGCTTCTCGATCAAACGAGAACGATAAGGGTTCCCGTATACGTGCTCGAACAGGCGAGCAAGGTCTACAGGATAAGCTCCATGCTCCATAAGGAGCTCGGAAGAAAGCCGCTGCCCGCCGAAGTGGCCGAAGTAGCTGGCATATCGGTCGAGGGTGTAAAGAGGATTCTCGAATCGACCAACGACGCTGCGCGCTTGGATACTCCTATACTGGACGGGGAGAAGACGACCCTTCTCGATTTTATATCCGACGATAACTCGCCCGCGCCTGATTCTGTCATGGCCAACACTGCCCTGACCCATGAGATCAGGGACGCTCTCAACGTCCTCACTTCGCGGGAGGAAGAGATTATCAGGCTCAGGTTCGGGATCGACCAGGACTCCACCTACACACTTGACGAGATCGGAAGAAGGTTCGATCTTACCCGCGAGAGGATCAGGCAAATAGAGAAAAGGGCTCTCGAGAAGCTCGCCTCTTCGGAGATGGGGGAGATTCTGAAAAGCTTCCTCGCCCGTTAATCTAATTATTCACTCCCGTGCGCGAAATCTTTTCCGGTTTTACGGACAACGACGCGCTCTATCCGCCTGCAAATCCTTTATCAGCGATAGTTACGGCCGCGGGCATTGTTATTCCGCCACATATTGTATAATTTCAGGTTGAAATGAGCGCCCCCCGCCCCCCGGTAATCATAATCGGAATGAGC
>DATIET010000300.1:0-3483 GCA_035455615.1 Thermodesulfobacteriota bacterium | reverse complement strand
CCAGGTCGACGACGTGGATCCACTCTGCCCCGCATTCTTCCCACCTCCGGGCTATCTCTCCCGGGTTCTCGGAAAACACGGTCTCAGTCCCCTCTTCCCCCTTATAGAGTCTCACGCATTTTCCGTCCTTGAGGTCAATCGCGGGTATGATATGCATTTAATTCCCCAGGAGGTACTCGTTAAAATCAAGGACGGTCTTCCTCGCCCCTTCTTTCGCAAGCTCGTCTGAAGTAATCCATTTCGCTCCCCTCTTGAAGAACTTCTCGATCTCGTAGACGTTTTCGAGGAGCGGTTTCTGCGTCTCTTTAAAATACGTTTCCCATAGCGTGTGTCCGTCCCTGGTGTCGAGTACCTCGACGCTGAACGTGACTGTGGCGGGGGATTCCACCCCTATGGCCGACCCTTCTCTCTCCGTGTATTCGGAGATTGCACCGGTCATGACTGCATCCACGCCCAGGCTTTTACCCGCGGCTACGGCCTGCTCCCTGTAATACGATTTCGGTTTTTCGGCTTTTATTCGCAGGAATTCAGTCTCGGATTTTTGAAGGGGGGTAATTTCGATCCTCAACAGCTCGGCCGTGAGGGCCTCGTATAGAGCGATAGTCAAATACCGCTCCTTCTCCTCTACGGTTTCTTCGGGCATCCCGTCCGAGAACGAGGGCTTCGACGTGAACGGTATCAGGGCAAGAGACTCGATCCTCTCCCTGAAGAGTGTCTTTGTCTCCTCCGTCTCATCCGCCTGTCCGTATGCCCTCCAATTTGTTAAAAGGCAATTATTACCGAAAATTACGAATAGAAATAATAGCGCGGAAAGGCAGCGGCATATTTTTAAAGGTCTCATCCGTTAATAAATATAAAGGAATATAGAATTAGTGAAAGCGCGCGGAACGCAGTCCCGTACCGTGATTTGAATTATCCGCGGCTTTAAACATAATTAACCCTATGAACTATTGGCTCGTTAAATCGGAACCCTCGGCGTATTCATGGGACGACCTGGTTAAAGACGGGGGTACGCGCTGGGACGGGGTCAGGAACTATCAGGCGAGGAATAATCTCAGAGCCATGAAGAAGGGCGACCTCGTGCTCTATTATCACAGCGGGGCTCTGCCCGAAGTCGCGGGGGTGGCGAAGGTCGCGAAGGAAACGTATCAGGACCCGACGACAGATGACGACAGGTGGGTCGCTGTCGACATCACACCGGTCAAGCCGTTTGAGAGACCCGTAACGCTCGACGATATCAAAAAGGAAAAGCGGCTCAGGAATATCTCCCTTATCAAACAGGGCCGCCTCTCCGTCATGCCCGTTACGAAAGAGGAGTATGACGTCATTCTCGGCATGGGGTCCGGGAAGAAATAGTTGTTTTGACAATCTCCACCCTCCGAATTAATGTATCTTTCGATGGTTCTCTCCGATTACGAATCCGGACTCATAGACAAGATGCTCGCCGGAGACCGCGCGTCTCTCGCCCGCCTGATATCGGTCGCCGAGAGCAGGCACAAATCCCTTCCCGAGATACTGAGGCGTCTCGGCCCTTTCATGCGCGACCCTTATATAATCGGGATAACGGGCCCTCCCGGGGCCGGCAAAAGCACCATTACGAACGAGCTCATCCGGTCCTACAGGGGTATGGATAAAAAGATAGGCGTGCTGGCGGTCGACCCGTCGAGCCCCTTCACCGGCGGGGCCATACTCGGGGACCGGATACGCATGCACGACCACGCCATGGACGACGGGGTATTCATAAGGAGCATAAGCTCAAGAGGGACGCACGGCGGACTATCGATAGCAACGAATGAGATAATCAAGCTCTACGGGGCATACGGCATGGATTACGTGATCATAGAGACGGTCGGCGTCGGACAGACCGAGCTCGACATAGTAGGCGTGGCCGATACAGTCCTCGTGGTGCTTGTGCCCGAGGCCGGGGACTCCGTTCAGACCATGAAGGCGGGACTCATGGAAATAGCCGACATCTTTATCGTAAACAAAGCCGACAGGGAAGGGGCGGCGCTTATTTCTTCGGAGATCAAGCAAGTGTTGTCCCTTAAGAGGGCAGGCAGCGGCTGGACTCCGCCCGTCCTCCTGACGAGCGCGTTAAGGGGTGAAGGGATCGGAGGCGTCATTGAAGGCATCGAAAAACATAGGTCCTTTCAGATAGAGAGCGGAATGCTCAGGAATAAAAAGGAAAAGAGGATCGAGGGTGAATTCTCGGAGATAATCAGGGAGCTCCTTGATGAGAAGATAGCCGGGAAGCTCGGGGACAAGGAAGTAAAGAAGATTTACGCCCGCGTAAAGAGCGGGGAAATAGACCCATACGAGGGCGCCCTGCTCGTCATCTCGAAAATCATCTGAGCCCCCTGTATTGGATTCCGATTCCCGGTTAACCCGTCTGTTTTTAATCCCGGGTAAATTAATTCTTAATATTATCCCCTTTCACGGAATGGTATCCTAATCACCATGATAGAAATTCTGGTCCCTGTATCCTTTTTTCTATTTGTTTTTCTTCTTGCTTCTGCGGGCGACCGCTATGCCGCAAAGCGCTGGGAAATGGTAGAGAGCCAGATCATAGCCCGCGGTATCAGGAACACCGCAGTCATTCAGGCGATGCTCAATGTCCCGCGCCACGAATTCGTACCGGAGGAATCGAGGGACGAGGCCTACGGCGACAACCCCATTCCGGTTGGTTTGGGGCAGACTATTTCGCAGCCCTATATAGTCGCGCTAATGACGGAGCTCCTTAACCCCGGGCGCGGCGGGAAGATACTCGAGGTGGGCACGGGCTCCGGTTATCAGTCCGCGGTGCTCGCCGAGACGGGGTGCGATCTCTACACGATAGAGATCGTGGAGGACCTCGCCGAGAGGGCGCGCCTCATTCTCGAGAATCTCGGCTATTCCAACATTACGTACAAGATCGGGGACGGATACCAGGGGTGGGAAGAGCACGCCCCGTTTGACGGGATTATTGTTACGGCGGCCCCGGGCCACGTGCCCGCGAGGCTCCTCGAGCAGATCAGTGTGAACGGGAAAATGGTCATCCCTGTGGGCGACGAGAGCCAGGAGCTTCTGCTTATAGAAAAGACCGAAACTGGAATTACAAAGAAGAAAATAACCGCGGTCCGCTTCGTCCCCATGACCGGAGTGTCCGAATCGTAACGGATACACCGGCCGGTCGGGGCGCGGTGAAGAAATAGCTTATATATCCAGGCTGACGTAGTCCCCGAGCTCGATCTGCCTCGAGCTTTCCGTAATTATACCAGTCGCGCTCTTCTCCTTGACCTCTAACACCACTATTTTCCCGATGAGCGATCCCGGGATTATTACGTCTTTATGTGCGTCCGGATCGTGGGCCTTTCTGGGCCGCGTGTATATTGAAAATACGTTGCCCGGCACCACGTTATTCACTTCCCCGGCGTCGATATAAACTATGTCGCCCCTGCCGCTGAGCTCCGTATTGTTCTTCGTCGTGACTATAAAGCCGTCCAC
>DATIET010000299.1:0-2004 GCA_035455615.1 Thermodesulfobacteriota bacterium | reverse complement strand
TGCTGTTCATGACCGGGGACCCGAGCACGGAGACCCTCGATTTCATATACAGCACGGGCAACAGGTTCCTGTCGAAGCCGTTCAAGATAGACGAGTTCAAAGAGGCCCTGAAGGCCGTCGAAGCGTCCTGAGAGTATAAGTCCCTTATTATCGGAACCCCTCTGCAATTCCATTCATGGTTATAATCACCGTCGTAGGAGCGGCTTTCCTGAAACAAGTTCAGGACAGGCCAGCCGCGGTCCGCATTATTATATTATTATTCCCCTCTCCCTTGAGGGGAGAGGGTCAGGGTGAGGGTGATAAATTCGCCCGTCCTTGCGCAGTCTCGGGCTGTAGTCTTGAGCAAGCGGGAAACACACTGTATGTGCCGAAGGAAAAAGATATTTATTTCCTTCTTTTCCTTGATGAAAAGAAGCAAAAATCATCCGACTGTACATAATTTGCTAAAAATATCATATTAAGGCTAAAATCTTTCAATTCCACCCCAGCCCTGAAAGATTTTCACGCCTTAATAATCTATTTTCTTAACGCAAATTCTGTAATGTCGGGAAGGAAAAAATGCGTGCTTCGACAGGCTCAGCACGAACGGGTTGGGTTGTTGACCGGGGCAGAGGAGTCACACTGCAATCATAGAATGCACTACGTGCTTGTGCCCGCCGCATAAACCGCGTATCGGAAGTATAATTGTATGGACGTGTGCAGGAGAGGGAAGCCTCTATGAAAAACATTCTGTGTTTCACAACCATTCTAATCTTCACCCTGATGCGGGCGTCACTGGCCGCGGAGTACGCCGTTGAGCCCTGGTCGAGCGGCATACTGGCGAAAGAGCCCGCCGTAACGAGCGCGCTCATAAGGAGCGGAGAAGAGCTCGAAAAGGCGAGGGAAGCGCTCGGACTGACGGGCCCCCTGCCCGAGGCGGATTTCGGGAAGCACGCGCTTCTGCTGATTATACCGGGCGAAGGGACTGGCGGAATTATCGATATTACCGGCGTGTCCCCGGCGCCGGGCGGCGCGCTCGAAGCGAGGTACAGGATCAGGTCCGAAGGGCCTCGTCCCGAAGGACCGGTGAAGGACTCCTGGCCCTATCTCATCGTGAAGCTTGTCCCGGCCCCGGGCGCTGAAGTCCCCGTAAGGCTCATCGACGAAGACTACGTGAATACCCTGGCCTCCGGTACGGGGCTCGGGCAGTTCAGGGAGTACACGAACGTGCTCTCGGGGACGGAAAACGTCTCCGTCGCGGAATTCTTCCCGCTCGATAAGGGGAACACATGGAAATACAAATCCGAAACAGGCAAGGGCCCGTCCGAGGTGACGAACACCGTCGTCTCGGAATCCGACGGGTGGTCGGTCTTCGACACGTTCTTCGGCGTGCCCGGCGTCGGCATGAAGATATCCCCCGGAGGGGACATCTTCATATCGTCCGGGGGCGGGATAAAAACGTTCTATAACCCTGACGCAGTGTTTGAGTTCCCGAAGGGGCCGGTCAGGACGCCTGCCGGGGTCTTCAGCGGAGTGATGGTCGTGACCGTGCCCGAGGGCGGGGATTTCTGGTTCAGGGACATATACGCAAAGGGCGTCGGTCTCGTGCTGCACGAGCAGAAATCGGAAAAGGGACGCGCTTCCTATACTCTCGTCGCCGCGAGCGTTGGCGGGGCTGAGTATCCGCCCGCAGGCGATAGCCGGGGCGCCGGCAAGGACTGACCGCTCACGGAGCGGCCCGGACGTACGGTACTGATACTTGAGTGTGTCCGGCGGTAATCAGTCATTCTTTCGATTTCCCCGAAATATTTACCCCACGGATATTATCACGGTATTCCGGCATGTTACGCGCCGTTTCTACATAGATACCCTATATAAAATACAGGCATCACCCGATTGAAATGATCACGGCGAATTCGGATAATGTAGATACAGATCGTACCGTGATTTCGAGAGGGGGACTCTCCAGTATCAGCGGCATTAACTAATAGTCGTACTCCGGCGGGGAAGAGGCGCAGGACGGCC
>DATIET010000298.1:0-3081 GCA_035455615.1 Thermodesulfobacteriota bacterium | reverse complement strand
ATGTTGCCGATATACCGGCTTCTAAGTTTTCTGTTTTCATTTCTGTTAGTCGGCTTTCTGTTTCTATTACTACCGGAGAAGGGCTTTTCCGGGTTAGCTCAACCCGGTCCGGAGTGCTGCCAGGTTGAGCCTGACGAATGTTTTCAACTGGGCGTAGGAAACGGTGATGAACCTATTCCGGCATGTCTTGTCGACGACCTTGTGCCGGGTTTCTGTAATCAGACGAGCGGGTTATGTGAAATGACCCGGACAACCCCGATTCCCACGCTGGGTGAATGGGGTATGCTGGCGGTAATCCTGATATTAGGCGTTGTGGGAGTCGTCGCTTACCGCAGACGAAGAAGGTCCCCGGCTTAAACATCCGGCTTCAATGTCCGTTATCAACGTAAATGAGTCCCCGGCTTTCTTAACTCCTTTAATCTCCGGCCATGGGGATTTGTATATTCCATCCTTTATTCCAACCAGAGCCGGACGTGACGATAGTAGAGTTGCGCACCTCAAGCTTACGAAGCCGGCGTTCACTCCGGTCTGACAGGTCATTCGAGGCCGGACGAATACCCCGGTTTTACCGCTGCTCCTGAACATGCCGCTTGACAATCCCTCATTAGATTTATAATAGTAAATATCACATTTTAAGGAGCCTGAAATGACGAAGAAGGAAAGCTCTGAAACCATCTTTACGGAATTCCTTAAGATACTCGAAACCCAGAAGAACGAGATCGAGAAGATCACGAAGCCCATCCTCGAAGGCCAGAAGAAGGCCCAGGAAATGACGAAGCCTGTAATGGAATATCAGCAGAGGCTATTCATGGAATCCCTCGAGCTCCAGAAAGCGCTCATGGAGAATATTATCGAGACCACGAAAAGGATGCTGAGGATAATGTCGGAGAACCCGATGAAATACGGGAGCGGGTCGGGTCTCGGGATGGCGGACGACAAGTTCTCCGATTATATGAGGAACATGCAGAAGATCCAGGAAGGCTGGATGGAGCAGCTGAAGAGCACGGCTTCGATGTTTCAGGAATTCATGAAAAAGGGGTCTTAGTAAATAATTAGTAAGTGTTCTTAGTTCATTACACGGCATTCCTAAAGTAATAAACAACCTGAGAAGATAACGGGATATTATATCGTTCTATCTCTTCTCTCTTTTATACTTCCCGTCCGTAAACGACAATATCAAATACCTTCTTTCCAGAGTCGCAAATGCCGATACATATATGCTATTGCTAATAGTATTTTGACCTAAATTTTATATATCTAATAATGACGGGCTATTATGGCTTTATAAATCTTCGCATATGCGTACATTTTCTCTTGACAAAGTTAATTCAAACAATTATATTGTTATTAGACCAGAAAAAGGAGGTCATAACAATGGCAGTCAGCAAACAAGCTTATGATGTTAAGGATTTCACCGAGCCGGTAAAGGAACTATCGAAGCTCGTGAAAGAAACGTACCTGAATACCCTCGATTTCTCTCTTTCGGTGGCCGAGGAAAACAAAAAGGTTTTGAACAAGCAGCTCGACTACGTTATCGAAGCGGAAAAGGACTATATCAATTCAGTAAAGGATTTTTACGGGTCGCTTCCGAAACAGAATTATCCGTTCGCCAAGGTCGATACATTTGCTTTCGACGACGGGCTGGCCAAGGTTTTTGAATTTCAGAAGAACCTGGCGGACTCTTTCAAGGGCATTTCGGGTAACGTCGCTCTGGAGAGCCACGATTTCGCGAAGAAGAACGTGATCAAGGCTTTTACGATGTTCGATGAAGCGCTTGATTCTTTCAAGATATAATCGGGCGTTGGTAATTTTGAAAAATTGAACGGGAGGGCCAATTATCCCGGCCTTCCCGGATAAACCAAAATCAACCGTTTTTCTCGTTTATTCGATTTCAGCCGATTAGATCGAATAAGTCCCGGTAATTCCGGGTACCCTCATACCTTACGGGTATCGAAGGAGCGTATGGTCATGACTCTATAAAGTAATCCCGTTCGTCTCAGGGATAGGATAAAGGGGAATATGAAAAAACAGAAAGACCTCGACAAGCTCACTCCGAGGCTCGCCGAAATAGAATCGGGCGCGCCCGAAGAAAATTACCCATCGTACCCGTTCGGCGGGGATGATGGGTTCGACCAGGAAGGCGCGGACTTCGATCCGGGATTCGCATCCGGGGAAGGGGGCGCGGGCCGGAAGAAGCCCCGGAAATCGAAGCTCGAAGAGCACCTCAGGCTACTCCACGCCTATTTCAAGGACCTCGAGCACGAGACTTCCCTCCTGTCGCCCCAGGAAGAGCTCAGGATAGCGGCCAACATCAAGAAATGCGAGAACAAGGCCGAGGCCATACGGGCGGTACTCACCGAGATCTCACGAGACACGAGCAAGAAAAAAAGCACACTCAAAAAATACCCCGTCTATACGGGCACGGACATGATCAACTACATGGAGAGGATGAATACCTTATCCAACGCGTACGTTAGAAGGTCCTCCGAGCTCAAGAACAGGTTCATCAAGTCGAACTTGAAGCTCGTAATCAGCATCGCGAAGAACTACATGGGCAGGGGCCTCCCTCTGGCCGACCTCATACAGGAAGGCAACCTCGGCCTCATGAGGGCCGTCGAGAAATTCGACTATACGCTCGGGTACAAGTTTTCAACTTACGCGAGCTGGTGGATACAGCAGGCGGTGTTCAGAGCGCCCTTCGAGAAGACGAAGACCATCAGGATACCGGTCTATCTCTACGAATGGGCAGGGAAGGTGAGGGCGGTCACGACTATGCTTTCGAGGGAGCTCGGCCGCGAGCCCTCCTGCGAGGAGATAGCGAAGGAGCTCGACATATCCCCTTCCGTCGTAAAAAGGATCATACAGACGGCATCAGACGTGATGAACAACGTGCAGTCCCTCGACACCCCCATTTCTAACGAAGACCAGAGGACCCACGTCGAATTCGTCGAGGACGAGAAGATACCCCCGCCCGATTCAGCCATATTGAAACGTACGGTCCAGAACAGGATAGACGACATACTCTCGATGCTTACGCCGAAAGAGCAGGAGATAATCAGGATGCGCTTCGGCATAGGCATA
>DATIET010000297.1:0-2763 GCA_035455615.1 Thermodesulfobacteriota bacterium | reverse complement strand
TCACAGAGAAAACACTCAGGGACGCGGGCTTCAAGGCTCGGATAACCCCCGGCGAGTATACGGTAGAGAAGCTCGCGTGTGAGATAGCCGTGTACTTCGGTAAGAGTAAAACGAAAAAGAAATAACAGGCCGTGAGCAAATGAAAGGCTCACGTACATACATCCAGCACACGGGACGTACGATGCCCAGATTTCCGGTCGATGAAAAAAATATAGACGGCGCAAAAGCGACGCTCGCAGGGACCGACTACAGGCACGTAGTGAAGGTGCTCCGCATGAAGGAAGGAGACGCGATCACGCTCTTCGACGGCCGCTCCATAGAGTACGAAGGCAGGATATCTCACGTCGGGACGAGGGATATTCTCGTCGAAATCGTTTCATCGAGGAAGGTCGAGACCGACTCCCCCCTCCGTATAACGCTTCTCCAGGGACTCCCCAAAGGGGAAAAGATGGATTACATAGTGGAGAAGGCCACGGAGATAGGCGTACATACAATAGTGCCCGTAATTACGGAGCGCTCTCAGTTCCGCACGGCGGATAAAAGGAATAGATGGGAGAGGATAGCGCTCGAAGCTTCCAAACAGTGCGGCAGGACGGCCCCACCTGTCATAGAAAATACTTTATATTTTAATGAGGCATTAAAATACTGTAAAGAGTATGTGTTAGCCGTAATACTGCATGTCGATAGTCAAGTATCTTTGAAAGATTTTCTAAATAACACTTTACAACATCCCAAGAATATTATAGTATTGATTGGACCGGAAGGTGGATTTTCAGAAAACGAAGTCCTCCTTGCTTGTGAAATGGGTTTCACCTCCCTGGGTCTGGGTCCCAGGACGCTTAGAACAGAAACGGCAGGAATCGCGTTTCTGTCTATAATCCAGTTTCAACATGGAGACTTGTGATCAAAATCGCAGTCTCCGTGTAACTTCAATAAGCTCCGCCTTCTTAGTTTCCCTGAGTTTTCTATAACCGGCTTCGTCTATGCCCCCGGCCTCGAACCTGTCGTCGAGCGCGGCGATCTCCTTTATGAGAGCGCTCTTCCTCTGCATTAACTCTTCTCTCTCCGCGGTCGGCTTCTCCCCGCCCGAGTCGGCGCGCCCTCCCCTCGCGAGCGAGGAGTATAGAATTCCCCCTGCTACGGCGAGAATGAGAAACGCTATACCCGCCCATTTGATGTAATCCTTCCACGCGGTCGGGTTGACGAATTTTATAGTGATCTTATGACCCGGAGCGAGGCTCTCGCCCGACCACCTGATGAAATCCTCGTTCTCTATCTTCACTACGTCCCCTCCGGCGAGCCCTTCGACACTCACCTGCTCGTTCGTTTTAGAGACGAGGAGGAGGAAATTTCCCGTAGGATATTCTATCGTCTTCTCTATCGTGCCTCCGCCCGAGTCGAGGGGCGCGGTATATGCAAATACAACCCTTTTGGGGCCGGGCATGACGCTCGCTGTGTCCGAGAAACCGGCTTCCGTCCTCACTACGCTTTCAGGGCTGAGCCCGTGAATGAAATTCAGGTTAGCCGCGTCCGAAGGAATGCTGAACCTGAGCGTCTCCTTTCTGCCGTCGGCGGCGTCGGCGCTCCCCACGTACATCATGTCGCCCTTGTTCTCAAAAGAAGAAAGGTCCGCGATCGAAAGACCGTCCTCTACGGCCTGCACGATCATGTGCCCTTCGGCTATGGATATGTTCGCGCTGCTGTCGGTAGGCTCGTAGACCGGGAGGTCGAGCGTTTTCATATCCTCGTCCGGATTAAAGACCATCTTGTCGGTCGAATATTCGGCGCCGCCGTACTCGACCGTAACCATGTAGCTCCTGTCCCACGGGAGTGACGCGAAAGCGAATGCTCCGTCTTTCGACGTAGCCGCTTCGGTCCTGCTGGTCTCCTTGTCCCCCATGTAAGCGGTGAGAGTTATTTTAACCCCCGGCACAGCCCGGTCGTTCGTCTTGTCGAACACCTTGCCCGTGATGATCCCGCCCTTGCCCGTATCGGGTCTGACCTTGATCGTCAGCAGGTAATCGGCAATCGCCTGTGCGGCCATGGGGTGTATGTCCATGGGCGGCATGGGGGGATAACCTTCGTTGACCGGCATCTTCCCCGTCGTCTGGTACACGGCCTGCGGGTTCTCTATCCACTTTATCAATTCTTCCCGCGTGTACCTGTCCCCCACGCCCTCGAGATCGGGTCCCACGAACCTCCCCCTTCCGATCGTGTGACACCTCACGCAGCGGTTCTCGATGAACAGCTCTTTCCCCATCGTGTCCATATCGTGCGGGTTCTGTGCGTACGACGCGTACGTTGCACCTATAATGATAAGTTGCGTTATGAAAGAAACGAACAGTATTAATGCGCTATAGCGGCCTTGCATTTTGCGTCTCCGTCGGTTGATCGAGCTTAGCGCCGCATTTAGAGCAAAAGAGGTCTTCCGCTCCCGAGCCGCTTCCGCACTTCGGGCAATAACGCGCGGGACTGTCGTTCCAGGAAACCTCCCTCGCGCGCAGTATCTCCTTCTCGAGCTCTTCGTCTTCGTCGTAGGAAAACGCGAACTTGCTCCTTTCGGCGCGTATCTCCTTCTCGAGCTCCTCGTCTTCGTCGCCGCCGTCCGCCGGTCCTCCGGCGCCGAGGGAGTCGATCTCTTTAAGGAGTCCCGCGGCTTCGGCCCTGTATTTCCCGTGGAGCTCCTCGAAATCCTCCCGCGACAGCTTCCCGAGCCCGTAATCGAACTCTATGTCCTTTATCGCCGTGAGGAGCGAGTCCTTT
>DATIET010000296.1:0-6786 GCA_035455615.1 Thermodesulfobacteriota bacterium | reverse complement strand
GCTCTGCCCCGCCTGAAGGCGGCCGTGCTCGAACAGTCCCTGCCACGCGGTCAGGCCTGGCATCGGCAGGCTCGCGCCTACTGTGAAGTCGACATCGCCCGGCAGCGGCGCGAGGTTGCGCGCTGCGACCGCCACATACTCGGCTAGGGTGCCGTCGCGATACCAGTCCGTGAGGCCGAACACCCGCTGTCCAACCGACAGCCCCGTCGTGCCGTAGCCGAGGGCGGTGACCACTCCGGCCAGCTCGTGCCCAGGGATCGACGGTGTTCGGTCACGATCGAGGCGATCGGTCCAGGTCGGGGTCCATGTCAGCTCATCCCAGGTGAATCCCGCCGCATGAACCCGAACGACGACGTCGTTTGTCGCTGCCTGCGGCTCCGGCCGTTCCACCAGCTTCATCCCAGCCGTTCCTGCGGCCTGGTCCGCTACCACGATTGCCTTCATGATGCTTTTTCACCTCGGTCATTTGTCTCGAAATCATCCAGAACGCGAGCGCCAGGATTAGGGCGCTCAGCACCGAACGCCATGATTGTCAGGTCGATCGCCGCGATCGCTTTCTCCCTCGCTAATGTGGCCTGGTCCCGGTCGAAAAACCCGGTGGCCTGCACGGAAAGGAATTGCAGGGTCTTCAGCCCAATGCTGCCCTGCGCCACCGACAGGTACGGCGTAAGAAAATCGGGCCGGTTGGCTTGATCGCCGGTAAAGACGCCACCGGAAGCGATGCCGATAAATACCGGACGATCCCGCAGCATTCCCACCTTACCGGCCGGTTTCTTGCCGTTGTGCTTGTCCCAGAGATCGTCTTCCGTTATGGCCTCATTAGGGAATTCGTCTTTTGCGAGCTCGTACCCCCAGTCCCTGAAAGCGCCTTCGGTGAAGGGTATTATCGGATTGTCAGGGACTATCAGGGTTTCGTTCTCTTTATTGATTCTGATTTTCTCACCCACACTGGGTTTTGAGGATGACATCGTAAAACCCTTGTTAAAAAATTTGGTCTGAAATATAAATAATAAACGCCCGGAATTCAAATTATCGAACGAGCGCCGGGCCGAACGGGCGGTCGGACTCATACGCTCTACGCACGGATAAAAATCACTTATCCTGAGCGAGCGTTCTTACGGCTTACTGCTTCATCATCTGTCTCAGCACGGTTTGCAGTATTCCGCCGTTTTTATAATATTCGACCTCTATAGGGCTGTCCAGACGGCACTTTACGTTGAACGTAAAGTTATCCCCTTCCTTTCGCGTGACCCTTACCGGGATATCTTTACCGTGTTTCAGGTCTTCGGTAACGCCTTCTATGTCGTATTTTTCGTGACCCGTGAGCCCGTACGTGCGGCTGCTTTCGCCGTCCTTGAACTGAAGCGGAAGCACTCCCATGCCTACGAGGTTGCTCCTGTGTATCCTCTCGAAGCTCTCGGCGATTACCGCCTTCACGCCCAGCAGTATCGTGCCTTTGGCGGCCCAGTCGCGGGAGCTGCCCGTGCCGTATTCCTTGCCGCCTATGACTATCAATGGCGTCCCTTCGGCCTGATATTTCATCGAGGCGTCGAATATGGACATCTGCTCGCCCGAAGGGATGTGCATTGTTACGCCCCCCTCGACGCCGGGCAGCATGAGGTTTTTTATTCTGATATTGGCGAAAGTGCCGCGAATCATGACCTCGTGGTTGCCTCTCCGTGACCCGAAGCTGTTGAAGTCCCTCTGCTCGACGCCGTGAGACATCAGGTATTTCCCGGCTGGTCCGTCTTTCGGTATTGAGCCCGCGGGCGATATGTGATCGGTCGTAATGGAATCCCCCAGAAGCGCGAGCGCATACGCGCTCCTTATGTCTCTCGCGCCGGGTACGTCGAGCGAGAACTCCTCGAAGAAGGTCGGGTTCTGGATGTACGTGGATTTCTTGTCCCACTTATAGAGGTCCCCCTCCGGAACGTCGAGTGTCTTCCAGGTCTCGTCGCCTTCGAAGACGTGCTCGTACTGGGCCCGGAAGAGCTCGGGGTTCAATACCTTGTTCACGGTATCGCTTATTTCTTTCTGTGAAGGCCAGACGTCCTTTAAATAAACGGGCTTTCCGTCAGACCCTTTGCCTATGGGCTCTTTATAGACGTCTATGTCCACTGTGCCCGCGAGGGCGAAGGCTACGACCAGGGGCGGAGAGGCGAGGTAGGAAAATTTAACGAAGGGATGTATGCGTCCCTCGAAGTTCCTGTTCCCGCTCAGCACCGCGGCGCACGTGAGGTCGTTTGCCTTTATGGCCTCTTCGACGGGGGCCGGCAGCGGGCCGCTGTTCCCTATGCACGTCGTGCATCCGTATCCTACGAGACTGAAGCCGAGCTTATCGAGATATTTCGTTAAATCCGCCGCATCCAGATAGTCGGTCACTACTCTCGAGCCCGGTGCGAGGCTCGTCTTGACCGAAGGCCTTACGGTGAGACCCTTTTCCGCAGCCTTCTTCGCCACGAGACCCGATGCCACCATGACGGAGGGGTTCGAGGTGTTCGTGCAGCTCGTTATCGCGGCGATCGCAACGGAGCCGTTTCCGATCTCGTCTTTCCTGCCGTCGATTTCGATTCCGACTTTTTTATTTAAGTCCTTACCGTCCCCTGTTTTTGTCTTGAGTACTTTTTCGTATGATTCCTTGAGGGACCTAAGGGAGACCCTGTCCTGCGGGCGGCTCGGTCCCGCCATGGACGGCTCGACCGTTGAAATGTCGAGCTCGAGCGTATCCGTGTAAACGGGGTCGGGTGTGGAGTCCGTCCTGAAAAGGCCCTGTTCTTTCGTGTACGCCTCGACGAGATCGACGAGCTTCCTGTCCCTTCCCGTGATTTTGAGGTAGCGGAGCGTCTCTTCGTCGACCGGGAAAAACCCCATTGTCGCTCCGTATTCGGGGGCCATGTTGGCTATGGTTGCTTTGTCCGAGAGCGCAAGCTGGCTGAGTCCCGGCCCGTAGAACTCGACGAACTTTCCGACGACGCCCTTTTTCCTGAGCATCTCGGTCACCGTGAGCACGAGGTCTGTCGCCGTGACGCCTTCCGCGAGTTGTCCGAAGAGCTTGAACCCTATAACCTCGGGCACGAGCATGTAGAGGGGCTGGCCAAGCATGCACGCCTCCGCCTCTATTCCGCCGACGCCCCAGCCGAGCACGCTGAGACCGTTTATCATCGTTGTGTGGGAGTCCGTCCCGACGAGCGTGTCGGGATATGCTATGGTCCTGCCGTTTTCCTTCGTCGAGGAGACGACACTCGCCAGGCATTCGAGGTTCACCTGGTGGACTATCCCTGTGCCGGGAGGGACGACCCTGAAATTATCGAAAGCCTTCTGCGCCCATCTCAGAAACGCGTACCTCTCCCCGTTCCTCTCGTATTCCCGCTCGACGTTCAGAGTGAACGCCTTGTCGCTCGCGAAGTAGTCGACCTGAACGGAATGGTCTATAACGAGGTCTACAGGGACTATCGGGTTTATCTTGTCGGGGTCCCCTCCGAGCCTGTTGACTACGGTCCTCATGGCCGCGAGGTCGACCACGCACGGTACGCCCGTGAAGTCCTGGAGTATCACGCGGGCGGGGCAGTAGGGAATCTCGTCGGCGTGCAGGGTGTCGGGGCTCCATCCCGCGAGCGCCCGGAGATGGTTGTCGTTTATTATGCTCCCGTCATAATTCCTGAGGACGTTCTCAAGCAGGATTTTTATGGATACGGGCAGGCGGGAAATGTCCTTCCCGAGTGTTTTTTCTATTGATTTCAAAGAATAATAACCGACTTCGCCCGCGCTCGTTTTAAGCGTAGAAAGGGCTTTCAGTTTATTGCTTGGCTCACTCATTCTATTCTCCTTAGCTTGCTGGTTCAGCGGAAGGTTTTCCTTAACATTCTACAGTTGAATCGGGACAAATCAAGCCTGAAACGGCATCTGAACCCGTGTGAATACGTAAGAAAATAGAGCGAGCCCGGCAAGGAGTTTATCGTGTGATGCCCGCGGGTTTAATGTCGGATTCTGCTATACGGGATTTTTATGCGAACCGGAGGCGGTCGCGCTCAGCCGATCTTTCTGAATATGAGGGAGGCGTTCGTTCCCCCGAAGCCGAATGAATTACTCAGGGCCGTTTTTATATCGGCCTTCCTCGCTTCGTTCGGTACGTAGTCGAGGTCGCATTCGGGGTCGGGGAATTCGTAGTTGATCGTCGGCGGGAGTATGCCCCGGTCAAGCGCCAGCACCGTGAAAGCCGCCTCTACGGCGCCCGCTGCGCCCAGGAGGTGTCCTGTCATCGACTTCGTCGAGCTGACCGGTATCTTGTAGGCTCTCTGGCCGAAGACCTTCTTGATCGCGTTCGATTCGTTGGAATCATTGAGCGGTGTCGATGTGCCGTGGGCGTTTATGTACTCAATTTCGTCCAGGTTTATTCCCCCGTCCTTCAAGGCCGCCAGCATGCACCTTTCGGGCCCGTCGAGAGACGGCGCCGTTATGTGGCTGGCGTCGCTGCTCATCCCGTACCCGACAATCTCGGCGTATATCCTTGCGCCCCTTTTTTTGGCGAGCTCCAGCTCTTCTAGTATGAGCATCCCCGAGCCTTCGCCGATAATGAAGCCGTCCCTTTCCTTGTCGAACGGGCGTGAGGCGCGCTCGGGCGCGTCGTTGCGGGTGGACAGCGCGCGCATGGCGTTAAAGCCGCCGAACGTGAGCGGGATGACGGGGGCTTCAGTGCCGCCTGCGAACATGACTTCGGCCTCGCCGTTCCTTATCGCCATAGCGGCGTAGCCTATGGCATGGGCGCTCGCCGCGCACGCCGTAGTCGTGCAGCAGTTGGGGCCTTTAGCGTTGAAGAATATGGAGACGTAGCCTGCGGCCATGTTGTTGATGATATTGGTAATGAAGAACGGGGATAGACGCCCGGGGCCTTTTTCGGCCAGCATGTGCACCGTGTTGACGTATGTCTCCATACCTCCTATGCCGGACCCGATTATGGTGCCCGTCAGCGGGGAGAGCTCTTCCGTGATCTCGAGCCCCGAGTCGTCGAGCGCGAGCTTCGCCGAGGCGACGGCGTATTGAATGAACGCATCCGTCTTCCTCGCTTCCTTCGCGTTCATATAGAGCTCCGGGTCGAAGCCGTGGATCTCAGCGGCTATTTGCGTCTTGTGCTCTGAAGCGTCGAACTTGGTAATCTTCCCTACGCCCGAACGCCCGGCGCACACTGCGTCCCAGGTCTCTTTATTCCCGATTCCTAGAGGCGTAACCAGCCCTACGCCCGTAACCACTACCCTTCTTCTCATTACTTTTTACGCTCCAGTATGAAGTTGACCGCGTCCTGAACCGTTATGATGGATTCCGCGTCCTCGTCGGATATCTCGAGCCCGAACTCGTCTTCCATAGACATGATGAGCTCGACCAGATCGAGGGAGTCGGCTCCCAGGTCCTCGATGAACGAAGATTCAGGAGAGATCTCGTCCTCGGTTTTACCCAGCTGCCCCGCCACCATCTCTTTGACCTTTGCGAGTATTTCCTTGTCCTGAGCCATATCAAACACCTCCTTTTTTATATTAAGTGTATATTCCGCCGTTAACCCTTATTACCTCGCCCGTAATATAGGAAGCCTCATCCGAAGTCAGGAATGCGACCACGCCGGCGATGTCTTCGGGCGAGCCGTACCTGCCCATGGGTATCCTCTCTATGTACTGCTTCTTTATCTCATCCGGGAGACTGTTGTTAATATCCGTCAGTATAAAGCCGGGGCTTATTGCGTTAACGGTTACGGACCTGGGCGCCATTTCCCTGGCCGCGGCCTTCGTGAAGCCTATAATACCCGCTTTCGACGCTGCGTAGTTCGTCTGACCGGCATTCCCCATTTCGCCGACGACCGATGTTAAATTTATTATCCTTCCCCACCTCTGCTTCATCATCGTGCGCGTTACGGCTTTCGTGCAGTTAAAGACCCCGTTGAGGTTGGTGGAAATCACTTTGTCCCAATCCTCTTTGTTCATCCTTACCAGGAGCGTGTCATGAACGATCCCCGCGTTATTTATGAGGATGTGTATCCCCCCGTGCTCGACTATGATCTCCTCGATCATTTTCTGAGAGGTTTCGTAATCGGAGACGTCGAACTTCGAGACAGCGCCTTTACCTCCTGCCTTTTCTATCTCCACGACCACGTCCTTTGCCGCTGATTCGTTCCTGGCATAATTGACCACGACAAATGCGCCCTCGGCTGCGAGCCTGAGAGCAACCGCCTTTCCGATACCTCTGGATCCCCCCGTTATGAGTGCTATCTTCCTACCCTTTTCTGCCATTTTTGAGTGACTCCAATTGTGACATGTTTTCGAGACAGCCTACCTCGACATTGGGGAGCGTCCGTTTTATCAGACCCGAGAGCACATTCTTGGGGCCTATTTCGAGGAACTTGCCGACTCCCTCTCTCCCCAGGGTCTCTACGGATTCGTACCACCTTACCGGACTCGTCACCTGTCTTACGAGCAGCTCTCTCGTCCTTGATGAATCGCTGTTGACCGAGGCGTCACAATTAGTCACGATCGGCACGTTCATTTCCCTGAATTCGATCTTGTCCAATACCTCCGCGAGCCTCTCGGCCGCGGGTTTCATCAATATACAGTGGAATGGCGCGCTCACGTCGAGCGGGACCACACGTTTCGCTCCTTTTAATTTCGCCTGCTCGGATGCCTTCATGACCGCGTCCCTGCTCCCGGAAATTACTGTCTGGCCCGGCGCGTTCAGATTAGCGGGGCTCGCGACATCGGAACCGGCTGACACCATATCGCATATCTCCCTTATGGCTCCGATTTC
>DATIET010000295.1:0-3168 GCA_035455615.1 Thermodesulfobacteriota bacterium | reverse complement strand
TATTTCGCCTTTTGCGACCAGGATGACGTATGGCTTCCGGATAAGATCTCGCGAGCGGTTGCGCTTTTGAGCCGGCAGCCGCGGGAGACCGCCGCTCTCTACTGCTCCCGGCTCGCCGTTGTGGATGAGGATTTGAAGCCTCTGGGATACACGCCCGTTCCTCGTAAGGCTCTCTCTTTTCGTAACGCCTTGGTAGAGGGCCAGGTGCCGGGCTGTACGGCGATGATAAATCAGGCGGCTCGCCTGACCCTGCTCGGGGAGCTGCCCAGGTACGCGTACAGCCATGACTGGTGGATGTACCTCGTAGTTTCCGCCTTCGGCACCGTTATCTACGATCAAGAGCCGAGAATCTTGTATAGAATGCACTCCGGGAACGTCTTTGGCATGCCAATCGGAAGTTTCGGGACCTGGCGGACAAAGCTCGCGTTGTTTCTGAAGGAGCGCAGGTCCCGTCCCCTCGTAATGCAGGCGGAGGAATTCCGGCGTATTTTCGAGTCATCTCTCCCTGGAGAAAAAAAGCGGACCCTTGATCGATTTCTCGAGAGCATGGGCAGACTGCATGACCGACTCATCTACGCCATGACCTGCGATGTGTATCGTCAGAAGCTGCGCGACCAGATTTTATTAAGAATGCGCATCGTATTCAACCGCCTGTAGGTCCGGCGGGCGGAATTACACGGTCCTGTCGTGAAGCGCTCAACACGCAAAGAAGAACAATACGAGCGCATTCATATTCACCCCTGGGTCGCGTTCTCGGGCTTTACTATTATGAGAGTGTACTTGTCGAGGTCGATGTATTTCCCGGCCGCCTTCTGAACGTCCTCTTTCGTAACGGCGAATATTTCCTGCGGGTATCTCTTATATTCCTCCCACCCTATGCCGTATAGCTCGTCGAACGTGATCTTCGCGGCCTGGGAAGAATTCTGCTGGAGCCCTATCTCGAAGCTCCCGACGAGATAGTTCTGGGCGCGCTTCAGCTCCTCGTCCGTCACGCCGTCTTTAAGCACGAGTCCGAGCTGTTCCTTGATCGCGTTGACGGCCTCTTCCTCTTTCTGAGGGGCGGTGCCTATGTAGACGCCGAAGTAACCCGGCTCGAGCCCCGGCGTATAGAACGAGGTCACCGTATATGCGAGGCTCTTCTTGTCCCTGAGCTCGATGAAGAGCCTGCCGCCCTGCCCCGAGAGTATAGTGTTCAGCACCTCGAACGCGTATTCGTCCTCGGTGTTTATCGGGGGCGCGAGGAACCCCATTATGATATGGGTCTGTGCCTTTTCGGGCTTTGTTTCCGTCTTTTCGGTTATCGCCGTAGGCGCGGTTACAGGCTTTATCCCGGGCGCGGGGGAAGCGCCTTTCTTCATACCGCCGAATTTTTCCTTGACCGCTTCGAGTGCCTCGTTTTCGTCTACGTCGCCTACGATCGTAATAACCATGTTCTCCGGCCTGACGTATTTAGCGTAGAACTTGCTTAGATCGGAGCCGTCGAATTCGGTCACCGTTTCAACGGTGCCGAGCGGGTTATATTTGTACGGATGGTCCGCATACAGGGTGGCGAGGAAGAGATTGACAGTGGTCTTCAGCAGATTATCTCCCTCCCTGTTTATCTCGGACAGTATCTCGCGCCTCGCGCGCTCGACCTCCTGGGATTCGAACGAGGGGCGGAGAATTACGTCCGCGAATATGTCTACGGCCTCGCCGAAATTCTGGCTCAGGGACTCGACTGTGACTCCGAAGCTGTTCCTGCCTGAAAACCCCTGCACCTCGCCCGCTATCGATTCGATTTCCTCCGCTATTTGGGCGGCGCTCCTCGACTCCGTCCCCCTGGTGAACATGCGCGATATGAAATTGGAAATCCCCTGGGTCTTCTCGTCCTCATACCGGACGCCGCCAAGAAAGGCGGCCCTGGCGGCGAATAGCGGCACGCCCGGGTTCTCCTTGATAAGCACTTGTATGCCGTTATCGAGCACGAATTTTTTTACTTCGCCAGGGGCGGGTTTTACCGCCTCCGCTCCTGCCGCTGGGGTGTTCTTATCACCGGTATTCATGCCGGCCGACGGGATGATTATCTCCTCCGTTAGCTCCTCGCCTGTGATTGCAGCGTCCGGGCCGTTGCCCTCGTTCCGGGCCATTTCTCGTGAAACCTCCCCGGACGCCTGCTTCGCTATCTCCCTGACCTCGTCTTCCGTCAGGGCGTTCTGTCCCGTCGGGAGCAGGAAGCCCGCGGTGAGGTTGTCGATCGTGAGGTATTTATTCGCCGCCCGTATAATATCCTCGGGCGTGACTTTCCGCACCTTGTCGAGATACTCGTCCTCGTACCTGAAATCGCCCGTCTCTATCTCGAAGAAGCCCAGCTTCTGAGCTTGTCCCTGCATCGTTTCCTTGGTATATACGGCGTCGCTCTCAATGTTGAGCTTGACCTTCGAAAGCTCGACGTCGCCCACGGGCTCGTATTTGAGCCTCATGACCTCTTTCATTATCTCCCTAAGCGCTTCCTTCGATTCCGAAGGATCGAGCGTTCCGCCCACGGCGAAAATCCCTTCCCTCATCGGAGTGTATGCGTAGGAGTATACGTTGCTCGTAAGCCCTTTTTCCTCTTTAATGTTCCTGTAGAGCCTCGAGCTCTCCCCGCCGCCCAGTATGTTGCCGAGCACGTCCACGGCCGGGGTGTCTTCACCTTTGGCGTTAGGTATATGGAACGCGAGCGAGAAGTACCCCTCCTGAAGGGGTTTGTCTATTACGAATGCCTTCATGCCCTTCTGCTCGGGCTCGTCCGGTATGCTGCAATCCGGGAGGTCTCTCCTCCGGAGCTTGCCGAACGTCTCTTCTATCTTGGGCTCTATCTTCGCCGTGTCGAAATCGCCTACCACGACGAGCGCCATGTTGTTGGGGGCGTACCATTTATGATAAAAGTCCGTGACCTTCTTTCTGTTAAAAGCCTTTACCCACGCTTCCGTACCGATTATGGGCCTCCCGTAGGGGTGCCGGGTGAAGGCAGTGGAGAAGAGCTTCTCGCTCAGGTTCCTGCCGGGGCTGTCCTCCCCCCGTCTTATCTCCTCGACCACCACCTCGAGCTCCTTCTCGAGCTCCTCCGGGTCAAACGTGGAGTTCTCCATGGCGTCCGACAGCACGTCGAGGGCGGTATCCATAAACCTGCTCGCTATGACTACGTAG
>DATIET010000294.1:0-4527 GCA_035455615.1 Thermodesulfobacteriota bacterium | reverse complement strand
GGAAATAACCGCGACCCCAAGGACATGTTCCGCTGAGCGCGGACGGGCCGCGTGATGAAAGAGGTCACGCCCCCACGTCGACTCCCGGAGAACCGCTTTCCGCGCCTCCCCGCGCGTCGAGCCATTTCCTCACTATATCTTGGAGGTGCTTCTTGGTCAGCGGCTTGGTGATATAATCGTCCATATCGCTCTCCAGGCACTTTTCCCTGTACCCTATTAACGCATGAGCGGTGACCGCTATGATAGGCGTCCTCTCCGCGTGATTCGCTTTCTCCCATTCCCTGATGATCCTCGTCGACTCGAAGCCGTCCATAACCGGCATCTGTATGTCCATCAATATTAGGTCGTACACGCTGCCGCACGCGGCGTCGGCTCCCTCCCGGCCGCCCGAAGCGACATCGACCTCGTAACCGGAGAGCTCGAGTATCCTCTTCGCGAGGTTCTGGTTGTCGGGCGTGTCGTCCACCACGAGTATCCGCGGCTTCGCCCTGTTCTTCGCCCTGATAGATTCGAACGGAGATCCAGCGTACTGTTCCGGTTCGTTTAAATACGCATCTTCCTTCACGAGTCTCGACACCGCCTCATAGAGCTTCACGCTCTTGACCGGTTTCACTATCGTCTCGTCGATCCCTCTGTCTTTTATATCCGAGAAGTTCATCCCTCCCCAGGAAGTTAGTAGTAGTATTTTTATATCGCTTCCGATGGAGTTCCTCACGTGCTCCGTGAATTCTATGCCGTCCATTCCGGGCATCTGCTTGTCCACGATTATCAGGGGCGGCTTCCTGTCCATATTGTGGAGGAGCGACAGCGCGGCCCTGCCCCCGCCCGAATCCATCACCTCGAACCCCCAGAGCGAGAGCATCTTTCTCAGCACCGACCTGTTGGTCCCGTTGTCGTCTACTATGAGGACGGGCGTCCCGCGGAAATTCGGCTGCACCCTGGCGACCCTCCCCTCTTTTTCCCAGTCGAGCTTGAGCGGGAGGCTGAAGTAGAACGTTGAGCCGCTCCCGACCTCGCTCTCGTACCATATTTTTCCATCCATCAGCTCCACCAGGGACTTCGATATGCTGAGGCCGAGCCCCGCGCCGCCGAACGTCCTCGTCGTCGAGCTGTCCACCTGTGAGAATTTCTCGAATATCCTTTCCCTGTGCTCCTCCGGGATGCCGATGCCCGTGTCGGCCACCTTGAACTGGAGCTCGACCTCGTCCCCGTCTACCGGCTTCATGTTCTCGAGGTTAATGAACACCTCGCCCTCGTCGGTAAACTTTATAGCGTTAATCACGAGGTTTACCAGGACCTGCCTTATCCTCGACATGTCCCCGATCAGGCGGTCGGGCACGTTGTGGTTGATGTAGCATACGAGCTCGAGCCCCTTCTCGAACGCCCTCACCGACAGGGAATCGGCGACACCCTCGACGAGGTCCTTCAGGCTGAAAGGCTCTTCCTCGATCTCCATCTGCCCGACTTCGATCCTCGAAAAATCCAGTATTTCGTTTATAAGGCTCAAGAGCGCGTCCGAGGACGACTCTATTACCCTGAGCGTCTCCTGCTGCTCGCTCGACAACGATGTGTCCAGCATAAGCTCCGTCATCCCGACGATCGCGTTTAAGGGCGTCCGTATCTCGTGGCTCACGTTCGCGAGGAACTCCGACTTCGCCTGGCTGGCCGCCTCGGCAGCTTCCTTCGCGTGCTTGAGCTCTTCCTCCGCCTTCTTCATTTCGGATATATCCATAAGGCTCCCCAGTATCGCCTGCCTGCCCCTGTACTGTATCGACGTGCTCGTCTCCATTACCCATCTCGTCTCGCCCCGTTTGTCCACCACCCTGTACTCGTACGGCAGCTTCCTCCCCCCGTCCTGCATATGCCTCGACTTCTCCCTCACGTCGTCGCGGTCGAGCGGATGCACGAGGTTCCAGGGGCTCGTGCCGATGAGCTCGTCCTTCGCGTAGCCCATGAACTCCTCGAACTGCGGGTTGACGAACTCGAACTTTGAATCCTGTATGATGAATACCCCGATCGGGGTCCCTGTCGAAAGCGTCTCGAACAGTTCCTCGGCCTGCTTCCTTTCCGAGATGTCCATTAAGGTCCCGAGAACCGCATCCTTCCCCATGTACTGTATCGACCTCACTACCTCCATCGACCACATGACCGTGCCGTCCTTTCTCACCGCCCTGTATTCGTAGGGGGCGCTCATCTCGCCCTTGAGCATCCTGATTGAGTTCTGTCTCACGGCCGGCCTGTCTTCCTCGTATATATACCAGACGGATTTGCTCCCGAGCAGCTCCTCCTCCGTATACCCCGTGTATTTCTGGAACTGCGGGTTGACGAATTTGAATTCCCCGTCCTGCACTATGTATATGCCGATAGGCGAGCTCGTCGAGAGGGTCCTCAGCATCACCTCCACCCTTCTCCTGTCCGTGATGTCGGCCACGCTCCCGAGCACTGCGTTCCCGTCGCGGAACCTGATCCTGGTCACGGTCTCGGTGAGCCATTTGATCTCGCCCCCCTTGCTCGATATCCTGTAGTCGTAGGGCTCGGCGCTCATACGCTCGAGCATCTGCCTCGACTTCTCCTTCACGGAATCCCGGTCGAGGTAAAGGACCAACCTGTCGGCGCTCGTCCCTATCAGGTCCTCCTCACCGTATCCCGTGTACTCGCAAAACTGCCTGTTCACATACTTGATCTCTCCGTCCTGGACTATGTAGATACCGAGCGGGGAGCTCGTCGAGAGGGTCCTGAGCATTTCCTCCGTGTGTCTCGCGGTAGTGATGTCGATGATGCACCCGAGCAGGGACTCCTCGCCCGAATGCATGATTTTGGACGCCGTCTCCAGAACCCATACGGCCTGTCTCTTCTTGTTGATGATCCTGTACCTGCATGTCCCGCCGCGCGTACCGTCGATTATCCCCCGCATATAATTGCTTCGCTCGTCCCTGTCGTCGGGCGATACGAGCGCGTCCATTTTCGATCCTATGAGCTCTTTCCCGGAATGGCCCGTTATGCCCTCGAACACGCGGTTGGCGTACACGAGACGACCGTCGGTGATTACGTACGCCCCGTAAGGCGAGCCCGCCGAAAGCGCTTCGTGGAATTCTTCGGCTTCCTTAAGCCCCTTTATCCGCCCCTCGAGTTTTTCTAGAGCGGCGCGGTGCTGTCCTGTCAGGCTTTCGATCCTCGATTCCGTATCCATCGCCTTCTTCACGGCGTATTTTTTCTCTCCGTAGTTCCTCGAGTACTCTAGCGTAAGCCCGATGAACGGCGTGAAGCAGGCAAGGACCTTCAGGAAGTCGGCGTAGAGGAAATGCTCGCCCGGGAAGAGGGACGAGACGAGTGTGATGAAGATTTCAGAAGCGAGGAGCGGTATCAGGGTTATTTCGAGGACGCAGGAGAGGAGCGTCCGCTTCGCGCTCGTAAAATGTTCGGCCGCGAGCGCGGCTGAGATCACGAACGCCATGGGGGTAAGGCTCCAAATACGGGCCGGAAGCGTGAGCGCGCCGGGGGCGCCCGATTTCGGGCCCGATTCGGAAAGGAAATAGATTATCCCGAGCGCTACGCCCATCAGGACCGAGCTTGCGATGAGGTAAAGCCCGGTCCTCTTGTCGAGGTCCGAATCATTCTTATTTCTCAAAAGTATCAATACGCCGGCCAGGATCAGGACAGCCGGGAAGAGGTCGACAGCCCCTGAAGAAACCGTTATGAAGAACTCCCTGTAAACCCCCTCGCCGAACATGTAGGATGCGAAGAACTGGAACCCGCTTATCACGGCCGTGCCTATGAGGGATACGCCGAGAATGAACGTGATCCTGTTCCTCTCGAGGGCGTAATGCGCGAGGCAGAGCGTGCCTGTGAAGAGCGAGATGAGGATAGTGGCCGTGACCGTTATCCTGAAAGCCTCCGTCACCTCCAGGTACCTCATCCTGAAATCGGCCCCGAGGAGAGAAAGCACGAAGGGGAGGACGCTCAGTGAAAGGACCGTTATGAACAGCCCTTTCGGGAACTGCGCGCCTTCCGAATTTAGAGTCCGTATTTCTGATTTCATGCCCTATCCGGCGGGAACAAATAAACAATATAATTTCCCCTATCTGAATCAGGCAATTCCTATGCCATGGACAATACCCCTTAAGTCTCTGTTATTTCTAACTATCTTGTCAAAAATTAGCGCCCTGTAACGGGCAAGATGACAATTATTGTCAAAACCCCGCCAAAATTGCGGAAATTAGCGAATTTTTGAAATATCAACCTCTCCGCCTTGAACAACCACCAATGACCGAGCTATAATTAATTATTCGATTGTTTAACGATTGTATTTTTCAAACCATCCGTTAAGCGGGGGATGGACATGAAAAACAGTGGGGACGCATTAATAAGCCGCGCCGCGGAGGTTATTGTACTTATCGGCTCGATCGCAATGATCGCGCTCATGGTAACGGGCGGGTGCGAAAGCGGCGGACACGGCGGGACCGCGGTTACCCCTACTCCCGGCGGAGCCACAGATTTTCCACCGGAATGTATCAACACTTTCAATGT
>DATIET010000293.1:0-6442 GCA_035455615.1 Thermodesulfobacteriota bacterium | reverse complement strand
GTATCTGGGGGGGTAATGTGTGTCAAGAGCAATTCATATATCGGTATCCGGGTTTATAATGGCGCAGTTCCAGCGGCTCTATGCGCTACGTACAGTCCTGCAAAAAGATCATGCAGCAAGATATGGCGGAATAAAAGAATGTTCCGGCTTCATTTCGAGAGGAATGATTTTTTAAGGGTCTGTTAAATTTCCACAAAATCCAAATTTTCCCCTTGAAATGTGACAATGAACCCTTATTATATATTTGATAAACTTTCTTCCTGGAATGGGGTGAAATAAATGATTAATACTGACAACTTAAGTCACACGGGTACTAAGTTTTCCCGGAGTTTCTACCTGGGAAACATTAGAAAGACCACATTAAACAAGCCTGTGGATGACTTGAGCGAGAAGGAGCAGTATCAGTTCACCTGCCTTTCCGAGCAGATGAAATGGGGCAAGGAAAACGGCTACAACCTCGTGCTGACGCGAGACAGCGAGCAGATCGACTGCTGGATGATAAGGGACACCTCCATGGACGACTTGAACCCCCTCTTCAAAAAGACGATCCTCCAGGTTTTCTGATACTACCTAACAGCCAAAAGATAAAGACGATTTTTGTAAGATAAGGCTAAAGCCTTTCTGGCGAAGCCGCCGCTGAATTTCGCGTGAGCCGATTTTGGCCGTTGCTTTTCTAAATCCCTAAATAGTGTTAATATGATGGATAGTTTATCTCGATGCGCGCCGGAGCAATATATGAGTGATTATGACGCAATTATCGAAAAATTAAGGATCAAAAAAGCAGAGCTCGAAGACAGGCTCAACAGGGTCGAGTCATCGCTCCGGAAAACGTATGCCAAGGACTGGGAGGAGCAGTCTATCGAGCGTGAGAACGACCAGGTCGTGGAAGCCCTCGACGAGAGCATCCGCACGGAGCTTAACCTCGTTAACGCCGCACTCGCACGTGCGGATAAGAACGTGTACGGAATATGCGCCGTTTGCGACGAGCCTATCCCCGTGGCGCGTCTCGAAGCGCTCCCGTATACCGACCGCTGCGTGAGCTGTGCGAGCGAATCCGAATAGTTTTATACCCCCTCGAAAAAACCGTTTTATCACTTATTACGTATGTTTATCCCCCCTATTGTTAAGCTACGGTTAACTTTTTTGACTTGAAAATGCTTTCGGTTTATAAAATTCACTGAATATCGCTCGGTCGATTTTTCTCGTATAGGCGGAGGCATAGCTATATGAACATGAAGGTCATAAGGGAAGACGACGAATTGACTCACATAAAGCTTTCCGGAAGGGTCGATCTGGAAGGTATAGGAGACCTCGACCTCGAGTTTACGAGGCATGCGGTCACCCGCAGGAAACCGACGCTCGTGGATATATCCGACGTCGATTATATCGCCTCCATAGGTCTCAGGATGCTCGTGACCGCTGCCAAGGCGCTCAACAAATTCGGCGCCCGGCTCGTCCTTCTGAACCCCCATCCGGACGTCGAGGACGTGCTCAGGACTGCGGGGTTCGACAAAGTAATGCCTATCGAGCACGATTACGAGAGGGCGCTCGAGACCCTGAAAACGGCAGCCTTACCCACGGTGAAATCAATCGAACCGTTTCTCCGGATAAAAAACAGCAGCTAGTCGAGGAATTCATAAGGTGCGGAGCGCGCCCGGCGTTCCATTACATTTCGGACCGGTGCTCTACTATGGAAAATCAGATTTCAGACGACCCGGTAGCGGTGACTGAAAACGTACCCGCGACCATACTCGTCGTAGACGATGACCCCGATCTGGAGCTCCTCGTAACTCAGAAGTTCAGGAGACAGATAAGGAACGACGAGTTCCATTTCATATGCGTCCGCAGCGGGGAGGCCGCGCTCGAGAAGCTGAGAGAGAACGAGATCGATGTGCTGCTCACCGATATCAAGCTCCCGGGCATGGACGGCCTCACCCTGATATCGCGACTGAAGTCGGATTACCCGCTTATCAGGTCGGTCATCATCTCGTCCTACGGGGACATGAGGACGATCAGGAGGGCGCTCAACCTGGGTGCGTTCGATTTTCTCACGAAGCCGATAGACTTCGACGACCTCGGCATCACCCTTACGAAAACTATTGAAGAGGCGCTTGCACTGAAGCAGGCCGTGAAAGACAGGGAGCGCCTCGCCGCTATACGTCAGGAGCTCGACATTGCCCGCAGGATCCAGCTCTCCATGATCCCGGGCATATTCCCGGCGTTCCCGGAAAGGGGGGAGTTCGAGATATTCGGCGAGATAATTACAGCCCGCAACGTGGGCGGCGACTTCTACGATTTCTGCATGATCGACGACGACAGGCTCTATTTCGCGATCGGAGACGCATCGGGCAAGGGGGTGCCGGCGGCCCTTTTCATGGCGGTGACGAGGACCATGGTCAAGGCGGACGCGGTGAAGGGTCTCCCGCCGGACAGGTGCCTTTCCGAAGCGAACAAGATACTCTGCATGGAGAACGAGTTCTCTATGTTCATCACCGTATTCACGGGAGTCCTGAATACGAGGACGGGTGAAATCGTATATTGCAACGGCGGGCACAAGCTTCCTTTCATTGTCCGCGCGGGGAGGGGGCTGGAGCTGCTCGAAAACACGGAGGGCATTGCGCTCGGAGTTATCGGAGGCGATTCGCTCTACGGGCTCGGGAATGTGAAGCTCGAGCCGGGGGACGGTATCATACTCTACAGCGACGGCGTGACCGAGGCGATGGATAAGGGGGGAAATCTATTCACCGATATGAGGCTCAGGGATTTGCTTGCGGACGACAGTTTTGAAAACCCCCGTGATACGGTCGGGAGGATATTGAGGGACGTGGAGGAGTTTTCCCGCGGGGTACACCTGAAGGACGATATTGCGCTGCTCGCGATCAGATATAATAAGCTATGAGTTCCGATCTCTCGATCCAGCTCAAGAACAGTTTTAGTGAATTATCACGATTGAAAGACGCGCTCCATCAATACTGCGAGTTCAGGGAGCTGCCCTCCAATATAGTGTTCGCGCTTACCCTCTCGCTCGATGAAGTCGTGACGAACGTCATTTCATACGGCTACGAAGACCACGGCGAGCACCTCATAAACGTGACGCTGCGTTCGGGGAGAGGGGTGATAGAAGTTTCGGTCGAGGACGACGGGAAACCGTTTAACCCCCTCGAATACAAGACCCCCGATCTCCAGTGTCCGATCGACGAAAGGCCCGTAGGCGGGCTCGGCATCTATCTTGTCAGGACTTATATGAACGAGCTCGAATACCACAGGGTAGGGGGAAAGAACCGCCTCACGATGAGGAAGAGTATATAGCGGGATGCAGGATTCATGATACTGGATGCATGATGCAGGATAAAATACGTTTTCCTGAAGAGGAGCAACCGGTCGGACCCTCATTACAATTTCTTCCGATTCGTACTATAATTAGCCGGCAAAACCAGTCATTGATACCGGAGGTCATTAATTATGGGCAAGTCTGCAAAAACTAAATCCAGGAGCAGTAAGGGGAAGGCCGGCAAGAAATCATCAAAGGGAAATCCGTTACAGTTCACATACGACCTCGAGGGTCAGAAGCCCGCGGTATGGAAGGCCGGGAATTCAAGAGAGGTTTCCGTAAGGGAGCTGCCCATTTCGAAGGGAATCGCGGGCGTTTCGATGCGGCTGAAACCGGGCGGCATCCGGGAGCTTCACTGGCACGCGATTGCGGCCGAGTGGGGTTTCTTCATCACCGGCAGCGCGAGGGTCACGGTACTCAACCCCGAAGGTCAGTGGGATACAGAGGAGTACGGGCCCGGGGATATATTCTTCATCCCTATGGGTCACGCCCATTATATAGAAAACATCGGAAGGGGCGAATGCCATTTCATCCTCGCGTTCAATAACGGGGCCTTCAACGAGTTCAGCACGTTCAGCGTTACGGCGTGGATCGCAGAGACTCCCAAAGAGGTGCTGGCCAAAAATTTCGGCCTTCCTCAGAAGCTGTTCGACAAATTTCCGAAGAAAGAGGTCTATATGGCTTCGGGTGGAATTCCCGGGAAAAAGTCACTCAAGACAAGGGGAGCGCAGAATACGGCTACGCTCAGCCACAAGTTCCCCCTCCGGGCCCAGGAGGGGAAGGTCTATCCGGGAGGGACGGTTAAAATGGCCACCGTGGATAATTTCCCCGTATCGGAAAATATGGCGGGGGCATTGATGACCCTCGAGCCGGGAGCACTCAGGGAAATGCACTGGCACCCGAACGCCAATGAATGGGGGTTCCTATTAAAAGGCAAGTTAAGGATCACTCTCTTTGCGGCGGACGAGGGATCGCTCACCGTAGAGACCGGACCGGGCGAGGTGTTTTATATCCCCCAGGGGTGCGGTCACTATCTTGAAAATGTCGGCGGGAAAGAAGCCGAGATTCTACTGGTATTCGATAACGGTGTGTATCAGGAAATAAGCATATCGGAATGGATAGCGGATACGCCTCCCGAAGTCGTTTCGGCTGTTTTCGGAGTGCCCGAAAAGGTCGTAAAGGAATTCCCGAGACAGGAGATATTCATCTCCGGAGGGAGCCGCTGAAATTACTGTCAGCCGTCCCGGTAAGTAAGGAGTAAGTTTTTAACGACGGTGAACGAATTAGAACACGACAGGGCCGGGGGAAAGAACCGCCTTACGATGAGAAAGGACACATGACCGGACGCGCATTGACGTGACCGGTGCTCGTCTCATCTACGGCGTGAGCGCTTCCCGGCGTCCTTGCCGGCAAGCTCGCCTTTTTGCAAACGGATAGATAAGATCAGTCGCGGAATTCCAGCTTGTAGTCTCTATTATTCACTGCATTAGGGAGATCAATCCCGTCGATTGGGTATTTCCTTTGAGACTCGGACTCCTTAAAATTGGAAAGCGTTTTACTTTCGAATGTCATCTCTATTAATTCCGGGATTCCCCTTTCGTCCGTCACGCCGGAATTATTAACATGCACATGAACGATATTAAAAAATTTTTCAAGGTTGTTTATATGGCCCCTGACCTCATCAAGGCTGTAGCAAACTTGATGGAACTCGACGGCTAGTCCGGTCACCCGCTCGCAATAATCACCGAGTCCCCCGAGCGCGTTGTATTCCCACCCTTCTATATCCATTTTTATAAATACCTTGGCTGTGGGGGGGATCCTGGAAAATATTTTCTTGAAATCCGCAGAATTCTCCGTGTCGTCTCCGATCTTTTCCTTAAAATGTTTTTTATTGCCCGAGAAAAAAGCTCTGAATTTTATGGGGCGTAAAATTTTGGACAAAGAAATCCGTCTCAAGTGATCGATACGCGGACTAGCGAGAATTACTTTCGCACTTCGGATAGTATTTATAGTGAACTGACCCACACCAACGCTATGGTCATAGCAGTGAACGGGGCATCCCTTTCGTTTATAAATATCCTCCTCGAACGTCCAATCGGTTCCGACCCCCAGACCTATAAGAAAATCCGTGTGGCCGATAATATTCTCGGTTACTACATACCCGCCGTCGAAATCCGATCCGAGCCTAACCAGGTCGTCGCGGTGACGCGGCTTCCATGCGGAAGGTAGAAACGCAACTAATGGGACCCCGGAAGCAGCATCGGTCATTATTGATTACGATATATATATTATGCTTTCAGTCAATAGTTAAGGAGTAAATTCTTAACGACGGTGAACGAGTTCCTCGCGACGACAGGCATGAATTTATTGAAATCGGAGGCTGCGGTCCCGTCCGCCCTGTCTGAGACCGTCCTGACTATAATGAACGGGATCTTATTGAGGGTGCACACCTGGGCAATCGAGCCGCCCTCCATCTCTATCGCGTCCCCGTGAAGCTCGTCTATCAGGTATTTGTGCCCGCTCATCTCTTTCTTCGTGATGAACTGGTCGCCCGTAAGTATCCTGCCCGCGATTATTTTCTTATTTCCCAGTTTCGTACCTTGCGCGATTTCGAGCAGCTTCTCGTCGGCCTTGAATTCCCTCAAGTGCGTGTACGGTATCTCGCCGCGCGGGAAGCCTAACGCCTCGGCGTCGAGGTCGTGCTGTATGCAGGTTTTACTCAGGACGACGTCGCCGATGTCGAGGTCCCTGTTAAGAGCCCCGGCGACCCCGGTGTATATTACGGTGGAGGGGCCGAACACATCTATAAGCCTCTCGCAGACCATAGCTGCGAAGACTTTACCCACACCGGACTTTACGATAACGGTGTTTTTACCGAACAAACCGGCCTCATGGAATGTTATCCCGTTCCAGTCCGTCGTTTTTTTCGGCTCCGAATTCTTGAGATAGTGCTCGATCTCGGCATCCATGGATCCTATAATGCCGATGGTTCTTTTATGTCTGCCCATGAATAAATTTCGAAAGTCGATCCGGCTGATTACGGACTTAGCATTTTTACTCGGGATTGATCTCGTACCACATGTTCGTCTGATAGCCCTGCTTGTCGACTTC
>DATIET010000292.1:0-2050 GCA_035455615.1 Thermodesulfobacteriota bacterium | reverse complement strand
GGCTTCTTTTTATCCCTCTTGTCAAAAGAGACTGCGGTTATATTCCCCGTTACGGCGCTCGCTATCGATCTCCTCAACAGGGGTCCGGGGAGGAGGGTGAATATCCTGAGATACGCGGTGTACGCCTGCGTGCTGGTTATTTTCTTCTATTTAAGGGGGAGGACCTATATCAATGTCCCGGAGCTTTCGAGCGTGCGTATATCGGGCGGGATGACGGCGTCCGAGGGCGTGAGCTGGATAGCCGGGGCGCTCGGGGTAGTTAAGGTCATGCTGGCTTCTTATTTTTATTATTACACGAAGCTCGTATTCCCTTTCACTTTCAACGCCTTCACGGAGTCGGCGCCTGACGGACTGCGATATATATTTTTCGCGGTTCTGATATTCGGGCTCACGGCGCTCGGGGTTTTATGTTCGATAAAGAAACGGAATAACGTAAGCGCCTTCGCTCTCCTCTGGATTCCGGTCACGCTTTTCCCGTCGGTGCTCATTTCTCTGACCGATATCCCGTCCGCTTCCGTCGCGGAAAGGTACTTATATATACCCTCGGCCGGTTTCTGTCTTCTTCTCGGGTGCATATTCTCTCGTCCGCGGAGCGGTGTCGGAAACGGAAGAGCCTCTACGGCTGCGGCTTTTCTTCTGGCGGCCTCCTATTTATTCTTTACCGTCGATCGGCAGGCGGTTTGGAAAGACAGCTTATCCTTGTGGGAAGATACGACGAGGAAATCCCCCGGAAGCGCTATTCCACGTATAAATTACGGGATTGCCCTTCTCGATGCGGGGAAAGAAGACGAAGCCCTGAAAGAGCTCCTCAGGAATTTTGAAAAGGGTGTAAAGATTAATGACAAGGGGCGGTCGGTGACGGCTAACAATATCGGCGTCGTGTATATTAACAAAAAGGATATCCGTAACGCCGAAAAATGGTTTCTCAAGGCCTACGGATATGACCCCGGATATTATAAGTCGAGCTACCACCTGGGGCTCGTCAATTATCTGAAGGGCAAATCGGGCGGATCGAGGGAGGACTTCCTGGCTTCCGAAGGGCACACGAAGAATGCGCTCCGGATGAGGCCTTATTACGGGAAGGCGTATCTGCTGCTGGCGATGGTCTATGCCGAGCTTGGGGACGGGGAGAAGTCGAGGGAGAACGCCAGGCTCGCCATTGAAAGCGGTCTTACGGATTCGCTTGCCGAAAAAGCCCGGAAAATAATGAAAACGCCTGACTGAATATCGTCACGGGCGGGTCAGGGATTCTTTTTACCGGCGTGTCTTCGAGTAACTCTATGTCGACAAAGAAAAGAAAGAAAGTAACACTAGAGACAAAAGAAAAGCCGGCAGCCGCATCCCCCGAAGATCGGCAGGCCTCAGACGGCAGGATACTGAGGATAATAAAGCACAGGGCCTTCGCCGCGGCTCTGCTGTTTCTAGTCTCCTTTTCTGTATTTATCCCATCGCTTCGGAACGGACTCGTCTGGGACGATGTCTCCCATGTCGAAAGATGGGCGCCGCGGCTGGAGTCCGCCAAACTCGATTACAAATTATTCGTCCCGTCGAGGTCGGAGGAGGCGAAGGCGGGTAAATATTTCAGGCCCGTTTACTATGCCTCGCTCATTATCGACAACAGGGTTTGGGGCGTCTCGCCGTTTGGATTCCACCTGACCAGCATCCTCCTGCATTCGACCACGACGATGCTCCTTTACTTCCTGATCCTCCTGCTGTTTAAGGAATTCAAAAGGGGGCCGGGAGAGAGCGAAGCTTTTCTCTCCTCGATACTCTTCGCGCTCTATCCCCTCCACGTCGAATCCGTTTCGTTCATTGCTGCGAGGGGGGACATACTGGCCGGGTTGTTCTTCCTGATGTGTCTAATATTCTACATACTGTCCTACAGGAAGTTCTTCTTCATTGTATTGGCTGGTCTCTCTTTCTATCTTTCGTTTCTATCGAAGGAGGTGGCGTTTTCCTTCCCAGTAATAATACTCGGCTTCGATCTGATAAGCAGGCGGATGTTTCACCGCGCCAATGTTATCAAATACCTAATAATCGGTTCTTTGGT
>DATIET010000291.1:0-3065 GCA_035455615.1 Thermodesulfobacteriota bacterium | reverse complement strand
ATGTATGTAACGGGGCGGAGGGGCCTCAGGGCACACAGGGCGATCCGGGACCCACCGGAGTTGCCGGACCTGTCGGACCAGCGGGAGCAACCGGACCCGCAGGACCTGCCGGGCCTATAGGTCCTATCGGGCCTACAGGAGCGACCGGAGCTACGGGGCCAGCCGGACCGCCGGGACCTGCCGGGCCCGAGGGCGAAGAGGGCGAAGAGGGTCCAGCGGGACCTGCCGGGCCAGCCGGGCCGACTGGCGCTACGGGTATTTCGATACTGGCCGGGGGGTCTTCGGGTAACCTGTCGAACTCGTCGACTCAATACATCGACATGTTCCTGATTAGCTCGAACTCTTCGGAGTCGAACGTCATCCACCCAATACCTGTCGCGGGTACGCTCACTGACCTGAGCGTGGTATTGAACGGCACGATAGGCTCCGCACCCAACAGCTATACGTTCACGGTGCGTATGAACAGCGCCACTCCCTTAACGACGCCGATCACGTGTCAGGTGTTGGGGCCGTCCGGTACGGCGTGCTCGGACAACGTCAACTGCATGTCCCTGAATGCAGGCGATACGATAGACCTTCAGAGCGTTCCGGCAAGCAGCCCGAGCGGACGACAGGCGAGGATAACCGCCGTGTTCCATCCGGGCGCGAGCTGTCCTCCGTAGGGTCGATTCCGCTGCCGGATGATTTCTAATAAACGGAAAATAATGAGGCCCGGCTGAATGTTCCCCGGGCTTTTTTTTGGGTGCGCCAGCCGGAGCAGGGATAAAAGCTGTATAGCGAGATCGTCGCAGCATGATGGTGCTCCTGAAAGAATTAAAACCAAACCCTGTAGGAGCGGCTTCCAGCCGCGACACACACGGTGTGTGTTTTATGACAGGACAATGATAATATTATTTTCTTCTTTGTCTGGATACAACGAAGCAAAAATCACACACGTAGTGTGGGTTATGAAAAGACAAAGGAAGGAGAAAAGCTGTTTTTTTTATCCTTCTTTTCCTTGATGAAAAGAAGCAAAAATCATCCGACTACATAATTTGCTACAAATCTTATGTTTAAGCTAAAATCTTTCAATTGGACTGCTGAAAGATTTTTTTACGCTTCAACATGCGATTTTCTTAACGCAAATTCTGTAATGTCGGGAAAGGAAAAACTCCGCCCTTCGACAAGCTCAGGACGAAAGAGTTGGATTGAGCTGAGAGGGAACGAATGCCCGCGGGTGCTCACCCGCCGCAATTTCTGTAATGTCGGGAAAGGAAAAAGATGAGATTGCCGCGCTGCGCTCGCAATGACAGGCATATTAATGTAATCACCCTTAGCCCTCCCCCTCGAAGGGGGAGGGAAGTATATTTCGGTTGGAGCAGAGGAGCCGCACTAGAATCGTAAAAACACACATTGTGTGTGTATCAATAATCCCGCCAGAGTATTGCAGAGATCGTGCCCTCGTCCTGGAATATGTCGAGAAGCTGGTTGAAATCCTCTATCGGGACGTTGTTGACGACGAGCTGGTAAACGAGGCGCCTGCCGCTCTTCGCGTCGATGTATCCGCCGAACGCCTGGCCCTTGATCAAGATGCCTCCTGACTCCTCGCCCGCGGCGAACGTGCCGGTCTTGGCGCGCACCTGTCCCTTCGCGCCCGCGAGAGTGGGGTCCTGCTCGAAATCGGTCACGAACCCGAGAGAGCCGTCCACTCCCAGTATTGGGAGGGCGGCGAAGAACGCGTCGAACGCCTCCTGCCCGGTCATTATCTCGAGCCACTTCGTCACCGCCCTGTTCGTCGCCGTAGTGTCTCCGCCCCCGCTGCCGTCGATGAAGAAGAACTCGTCGCCCGGTATGCCGAAATTCCCCGTGAGATTCTCCCTCTCGGCGGCCAGCGCCGCGTCCATGTTATCGACGCCTTGCGTGACACCCCAGAGGAGCAGGCTCGTGTCGGCGCCGATGTTATAGCTCACTTTAAGTATGAGCTTCGCGTAGTCGGCATAGGGGAAAGAAACGAAGGTCGTTACGAGGTCGTCCTCGGAGTATGAGTTCTTTGGCGGGAGGAGTCCGACGGGGTTTTCGGCTACCGAATCCGCGAGCACTGTGACACCCGCGTCCTCGAGCAGGCGTATCAAAACCGTGCGCGCGTAGTTCTGCGGCTCGACTATCCTGAACGTCCTTATAAGAGGGAACTCGTTAGTGAACGGAGGAATAAGATCCACCGGGAGCTGTCCGGTGATTTCCGCCGTGCAACCGGGCTGGCCGATGCACTCGGGGAATTCCGGCTCGAGCGTGATAATCGGCTCCGTGCCTGCCGCGGTCGTGACGAGGTCATTGACCACGCCGAGAGCCGCGGATTTAGGGCGCCAGTCCACGTCCGCTTCCATGCCGGGGGAGGTCGGGTTAATAATCAGATCGACGCAGTCGTCGTTCACGAATATTGGCCTGATTGCGAACGAGCCCTCGTTCCTGAAGGGGAAAGGCTGGAATAACCTGTCGTCTATGACGACGTCGTCAACCTGCGTTATGCCGGAGTCCGCGATCTGCTGGGCGATTGCCTTATAGCCCTTGAGAGGGTTGGGCTTCGTGAGGACTGCATTACCGAGGGAGTCGGCCTCGTTGTGGTCGAAGTTGGAAATCGCGAACTGTCCGTTCGCCTTCGTCCTGCCGCCCATGGATATGTCGCCCGAAGCGACGAGATAGAGGTTGCCGTCGAGCACGCCTGCTCCGTCGACTTCCCCTTCCTTATATATAGGGGTAATGAACAGGTGGTCGGGGCCTATTTCGTTGAGCAGCTCGCCTACTGAGAATACCTTACGGACGGAGCCGATGAAGAAGTTGTAATCGGGCTTGAGGTCGATGAGCACCTCGCCCGTGTCGAGGTCGACTACGCGGAGGCCCCAGATCGAGCCGTCATAGATGGCCTTGTTGAATATCGCGCGGATGTCGGCCGGGATGTTCGAGCCGCCGCCCGACGAGCAGCCGCCGTAGAGGCCGAAAACGGCCGTCAGGACTAATAAAAGCGCGAGTAAAGATTTCCGGTATCTCATGTACTATCCTCCATTAAGACATGGTAATTTTGATTAACA
>DATIET010000290.1:0-5633 GCA_035455615.1 Thermodesulfobacteriota bacterium | reverse complement strand
TTTATATAAAAGTCCCTGAATGCAATGAAAAACTTTCTTTGCAATAAACTCTCAAACTTGTTGTTTGGATATTTTTGTCCATTGAGAAAATAAGCTTCCATAGCGCTAAAAACAAAATCGTTTTCGTCTATAGAAGTTAACTTTTCATTCATATCGGATGTGGCAGGAAATCCCGCGTGTATTGAAAAACCTGATCCGATTATAAAAGTTATATGTTTTTTCATTTGTACCAGACATACGAAGTCTAAATTAAATCCCAGATTTTCCTAGAAGCGAAAATTTCCAAAATAAGTTGCATTAAGTTAAAGACAATTTATTCAACCTATAAGTGGTTAAGCTTCGGATGCTTATAGGAAAGGTATAGCAATATGAAACCGACGGCGGGGAGGATGATGTCCGTAGGCAGGACGAGGCCGACGTTCCCAGGGGAGAAATTATGCGCGGCTAGCATCTGATAGATTTGGCCTCCCGCAGCGCCCAACGAAAAAACGGCGGGGGGAATGTATGTGGCGACACGGAAGGGCAGTCCTGCCCGGAACGCCATCAAACCGACAATCCCGATTCCGAGACTCGCAAAGCCCACCTCCGCCTGAAACGGGCTGTCGGCCCAGCCGATAAAGCTCGCAGCCATTTCCCCGAAAAAAACGTGAAAAACGAAATTGACCAGGTTGTTTATGCCTATCGCGAAAAGCATGTAGTAAGAGAGAAATGCTTCGGCGACCACGTTCATTGAGCGGGGTTTCGGTTTTCTTGCGAGCGAGATCCATCCCGCGATCAGACCAATGATAAGGAGGGTCAAAAAATAATTTCCGACGACGAGGGTGATGATGTCTTTAACCATATCGATCCAAGTGGACAGGCGTATATAAGTGTTAATACAATATAGTCCCGGTTCACCATAAAATAAAGGTACCCCCTCACCCTATCCCTCCCTGCAGGGGAGAGGGAAATAAAAACTGCATCCTTCGACAGGCACAGGATGAACGAGTTTTCTCGGATAGATGAGTGAAATGTGACACCCCCACCCGAACCCTCCCCCCTCAAGGGGGAGGGTATTAATAGAAGAAAAATCCTCCCTAACCGTAGTTTGGATACTGCAACATTGAGACTAAAGTTGATATCCTTCGGTACCCGTTGGGATAGGGCATCCGAATGCTCGCTCGCATTCGTTCTTTTTGTAAGGAGGGAATTAAAAGAAAGGGCGAACGGGTTATTGATGGCTGACTGATATTGAGAATGCGAGGGTAATCAGGCGGATTTACGCCACTCAAGGAGCCGGTTATTAGCGGGCATTTCGTGGTCGTTGACAAGCTTCAGACCTATTTTTTCCGCAAGCGAATTCACCCACTCGAAATCGCGTATAGCGCTATCAGGGTTCTGCTCATGCAGCCAGCCATCGAATTTCTCGTTGCTCTCGCTCGTATATTTCCCCCCGTAATTAAAGGGCCCGTATATGCACAGGGTCCCCCCGTCCTTAAGCACGGGCTCCATGCCGTCGAACATGCACTCGACCTTCGACCTGGCCATTATGTGAAGTGTGTTCGCGGAGAATATCGCGTCCGCTTCCCCTACCGGCCACATGGCGTCAGAGACGTTCAGCACGACGGGCTCCTTGATATTAGGGAGCTTCGCTTCGTCAAACCAGAGCTTCATGCCCGGTATGTTTTCAGGCAGGTCGGAGGGCTGCCAGACGAGATGGGGGAGATTGCGCGCGAAGTGTACCGCGTGCTGGCCTGTGCCGCTCCCGATCTCCAGTACTAGCGCGGCCTCGCTGAACGCTTCCTTTAAGACGCGGAGTATGGGTTCCTTATTGTTTTCGCAGGACTGGCTGAAGGGCTTTTCCATCTGGATTTATAGATTCACGCACAAACAGAAGGATTCGGTCTTTGGCACAACTATCACTGGCCGTATTTTTTCTCACGCTTTAGCTCGATCTCCCTCTTCGTAGCGGCGAGCTCGAATTTGCGGAGCCTCTGGCTCTGGGGTGTGATCTCGACGAGCTCGTCCTCGGCGATGAACTCAATCGCCTGATCGAGGGACAGCGGCCTCGGGGGCCTTAGAACCACCGTAGTCTCGGCGGTGGAGCTCCTCATGTTGGTGAGCTTCTTCTCTTTCGTAATGTTCACGTTCAGGTCTCCGCTGCGGTTCCTCTCGCCGACGATCATGCCTTCATAGACATCTGTCCCGACGTCGACGAACAGCTCGCCCCTGTCGGCCATAGAGAGGCACGCGTAAGTGGTCACCTTCCCAGTTCTATCGGAAACGAGCGCGCCCGTAGACCTCTGGGGTATGGGGCCGTACCAGGGCTCATACCCTTCGAATAGGGTATTGATAACGCCCGAGCCCTTAGTGAGTATCTGGAACTGGCTCCTGAAACCGATGAGCCCTCTCGACGGGATCAGGAACTCGATATCCACCCTCCCGTTCCCGTTATTGCGGAGGTTCTCCATGCGCCCCTTCCTCGACGATATAGCCTCCGTAATCGCCCCCACGAACGCCTCCGGGACGTCGACAAATATACGTTCGACGGGCTCTGTGACCTTTCCGTTCTCCATCCTGGTCAGCACCCGAGGCTTCGAGACCATGAATTCATAGCCTTCACGCCTCATCATCTCTATCAGGACGACCATTTGAAGCTCCCCGCGCCCGGATACTTCAAACGCGTCGGCCCTCTCCGTCTCCTTTACTTCGATGGCGACGTTCCCGAGCTTCTCCCGGAGGAGCCTGTCACGAAGATGGCGGGAGGTGAGGAATTTCCCCTCCTTGCCCGCGAATGGGGCGTTGTTGACGTAAAAGATCATCGAGATCGTGGGCTCGTCCACCTTTATGCGCTCGAGCGGAACGGGGTTCTCGAGATCTGATACCGTATCGCCGATCTTGACGTCGTCCTCGCCCGCAATGGACGCAATATCGCCCGCTTCGACCCGCTCAACCTGGGACTTCTGGAGCCCGGAGAAGGTGTAGAGGACAGAAATCTTGATAGGGGCGTTTGAGCCCCCCTCGCCGCAAAGGGTGTAGCTCTTGTTGGATTCGAGCAGACCGTTCATAAGCCTCCCTATCGCTATCCTGCCAACGTAATTGTCGTAGTCGAGGTTCGTAACCAGGAACTGCGTAACGCTGCCGTCCCCGATCTCGGGACCGGGTATCGCTGAAATTATGGTATCGAAGAGCGGGAGCAGGTTAGTAGAATCCTCTCCCAGGTTATGCCGGGCGGAGCCTATTTTGGCATTGGTGTAAATAATCGGGAATTCGATCTGCTCCTCGTCCGCGTCGAGCTCGATAAAGAGGTCGTAGACCTCGTTAATCACCTCGGCGGGGCGGGCGTCGCTCCTGTCGATCTTGTTGATAACCAGTATGATGGGGAGCTTTTTCTGGAGCGCCTTCTTTACGACGAAACGCGTCTGGGGGAGCGGCCCTTCGCTCGCGTCGACGAGAAGGAGCGCGCCGTCCACCATATTGAGGCTCCTTTCCACTTCGCCGCCGAAGTCGGCGTGCCCGGGGGTGTCCACTATATTTATCTTTATACCTTTGTATAGGACCGCGGTGTTTTTAGCCATTATTGTAATTCCGCGCTCCTTCTCGAGGTCCATCGAATCCATAACCCTTTCCGCAACGACCTGGTTGTCGCGGAATACACCGCTCTGCTTGAGCATGGCGTCGACCAGCGTTGTCTTTCCGTGATCGACGTGCGCTATTATCGCGATATTTCTTATATTTTCGTTTCTCATATAGATTTATTCAGTCTCCTCAGTAATTAATGACAATTTATAAAAAAGTCGAGCAATTAAATATACACTACACCTAGAGATATGCAGGGAATCCGGAAAATCCGCTGGTCCAAAAAAAGAATAGCCAAATTTTATCTTTGGCCGGAATTTTAAGTACTCATCCGCTAACCCTTTTAATTAATTTAACCATGCCGGGCGGTTTATTCAATACTATGCCCATAACAGGCCCGTCCGAACACTATTTGCACTCATTTCTAAAAATTAATGTGCTCTAATCTATTCGAGTCATCGAATAAGTATATGAGCCGGCCTTTATCATTGTGTTGACGGCATGTTACGTTTGTCTCATGTTTAGTATTTAATTGTGTTATAATTAGTTCATAATACTAAACAAATGTCACTTTTTTCAGTATAGTCAATACAACCTATGAGGCCTTCAGCTCCGACTATCGCTTCTCATGCTGCAAAGGAACAGCATGAACTCAGGGATTTGATTTCCCGGATTTCCACGGGCGATGAGGACGCGATGAGAGTGTTTTACAAGCAGACGGTCAACCTTGTTTACGGCATGGCTTTCAGGGTGATCTCGAACACCCATGAAGCCGAGGAGGTGGCGTTAGAGGTGTTCATGCAGGTCTGGAGGAACGCTTCGAATTACAACTCGGAGCTCAGCGAGCCGCTGACCTGGCTTCTCATGATCACAAAGAGGCGCGCTATAGACAGAAAGAGGAATATTTCGAAAAAATTGATGACAGAGGAGATATTCGACGAGAACATGGCTGGCACGGAGGACAGCGCCGAGCTTTCTTATATCGCCGGACAGAAAAGGGAAATTGTCCGGAACGCCCTCGATCAGCTTACGCAGAAGCAGAGACGCGTCATCGAGCTCTCCTACTATTACCAGATGAGCCACAGCGAGATCGCCGAACACCTGGATATGCCCGTAGGATCGGTCAAGAGCACGATAAGAGTTGCAATGGTAAAGCTGAGAAATATAATAAAAAAGGTTAAAAGGAAATACGACCATGACCCGAAAATACACTAAGGACGAAATCAGGGAGCTCGCGGCTTCTTACGCGCTCGGGAACCTGGGCGATGCGGAAAAGAAGGAGTTCGAAGAACTGCTCCGGGAAAGGGACGGTTCTATAGAAAAGGAGCTTAAAACTTTTGCCGAAGTGGTCGAATACCTCCTCTACGATGCCGCCCCGCTGCAAGTGCCCGCGGGGCTCGAAGGGCGGCTATTCGCCAAAATTAAGAAGGAGAAACGCAAAAAAAACGCCGATGAGGGGTTTTTATACGTCCGGAACGACGAAGGGGAATGGGTCGAGATAATGAATGGAGTAAAGATCAAGAACCTGTACCGTAACCCCGAGAGGAATTATGCGACCCTTCTCGTAAGGATGGACCCCGGGGCCACATTCCCCGATCACATCCATACCGATACCGAAGAATGTTATGTTATCGAAGGCGACCTGAAAATGGGCGGACGGGTTTTTGGGAAGGGCGATTATATCCGCGCCGAAGCTCACAGCACTCACGAAAGCATATCTACCGAAAACGGCTGCTTCTTATTGATAGCGGCTTCGGAAGAAAACGAACTGCTCGCATAGGGTCTTATGTAATATAGGTCAATCCCTTTATTATCGCCGGCTGCCGTGATTTATTACACGAAACAGCCAGCTCCCTCAACAAAATCTATTCCGCAAGCTCAAATTAAATGTGATCCGCATACCGATTCTCACCGTATAAAGGCTTGAGAGCGATTATCACTCCGGCAACTCAGGTTTTTCATAGCGAGCCTGTCTGCTTAAGCATTTCATGCAGTCCCCGACATCGAATCAGAGCTTCACGCGATATACATATCAGATATTGCCCAGATATCATATATATCCGTATTGCATGACA
>DATIET010000289.1:0-7874 GCA_035455615.1 Thermodesulfobacteriota bacterium | reverse complement strand
AAATCCCCCTGAATCCCCCTTTTCCAAAGGGGGAAAATGTTATTCGCAGCCTCGCTAAGACTGCGTGGCGGCAGGGGCTGGAGCGCGCCGTTTGTCCTTCACGCAAATATTGATTAAGATAACTTGACCATGCAGACGCGCTCCCCCAAACAGTCAGCCGGGAAAAAGAGCTACACACTCGGCTCGGAGGACTGGATAGACATAACCGTGCCACTTTCGGACGGCATGGTGCACTGGCCGGGCGACCCCCCGGTCAAGGTATTCCGCCTCCGCGACATGGGGAAAGGGGACGATTTCAACATGACCGCGCTCTCCATGTCCGTACATACGGCGACTCATTTGGACGCCCCTTCCCATTTCACGAAGCTCAAGACCGGGATTGACAAGATGCCGCTTTCCGCGGTCGTCGGCAACGCGCGCGTGATAGAGATATATGATAAGGAGCTGATCACGGAGGAAGAGCTCCGCGCCCACCGTATAAGAAAGGGCGAGCGCATACTCTTCAAGACCCGGAACTCGAAAAGGAAGTGGGGCAAAAAACCGTTCGACGAAAATTTCGTCCACCTCTCGACTGACGCCGCGAAGTATCTGGTCGAGCGGCAGGTGCAGACGATCGGGGTCGACTACCTCTCCATAGGCGGATACGAGGGGAACGTCGTCGAGGTGCATCACATTATACTCAACGCCCGCATATGGGTCATAGAGGGGCTCGACCTCTCGCAGGTGGAGCCCGGGGACTACGAGCTCATATGCCTGCCCATCAAGATAGAGAACTGCGAAGGCGCCCCCGCCCGCGCGCTGCTGCGGCCTGTTTGAAGAATTGAGCATCGCAGGAGCTCCATCCCTGGCGCGGCAATCTCATCTTTTTCCTTCCCCGACATTACAGAATTTGCGTTAAGAAAATAGATTATTAAGGCGTGAAAATCTTTCAGGGCTGGGGTGGAATTGAAAGATTTTAGCCTTAATATGATATTTTTAGCAAATTATGTAGTCGGATGATTTTTGCTTCTTTTCATCAAGGAAAAGAAGAAAATTATATGTGCCTTTTCTTTCGCTTTTGCCTTTGTATTCCCATTCCGAAAAACGCGAAACGGCTCGCTGTTACCACATCCCCCGTTCATTATGTATTCTTGTATATCCCGGCATCTAGGCCGGACAAAAACCCGGAGGTCCCAAATGTTCGAAGGCTCGCCGCTTGAATACTACATAAAGAAATTCTCCGATTACGACCCTGTGATCTCGGCGCACGTCATAGAGACCATGGACGTTGAAGAGAGCGGGGAGGTGTTTAAGTCTCTCCCCCCGCATATATCGAAGACGATTTTCGAGAACCTCCAGAACGAGTACGCGGCACTGCTCCTCGGCCGCCTGCCCGACGATATGGCCGGGGAGATAATCCGCAGCATCGAGCCGCTCAAGGTCTCGCTCATCGTGAGCGTATGCCCAATGGCGTTAAAGGACAAGATAGCGAAGAACCTCACCGAGAAGCAAAAACGCGAGATAGGGGAGCTGCTTGAGTACCCGAAGGACAGCGTGGGCTACATGATGAGCCCAATTTACCTCGCGCTCCGGGACGACCTCAGAATATCGGACGCGGTGAACAAGATTAAGCAAATGGCCGGGCAGGAAAACATGCCGCTCTCCTACGTATACGTCGTCGACGCGGACTTCAAGCTGGCGGGCGTGCTCAGCATGAGGGACCTGCTCATCCGGGACCCGCAGAAGAAGCTCTCCGAGGTAATGATAAAGAACGTCTTTTACCTGGACGCGTTCATGGACGTGGAGGACGCTGCCAGCATCGTATCCAAGCAGAAGTTCTTCGCCGTCCCCGTAGTCGACAGCACCCAAAAGCTCGTGGGCATAGTGAACACGAGCCAGCTCCTGAGCGATATGCAGGAAGAATACTCGGCCGACATACAGACGATATTCGGCGTCCACAGCGACGAAAGGCCCTTTTCTAGCACCGTCTTCTCGCTCAGGAAGAGGCTCCCCTGGCTCAACATAAACCTCGCGACAGCCTTTTTCGCGGGGGCCGTGGTGGCCCTTTTCGAGAACACCATAGCGACAGTCACGGTGCTCGCTGTATTTATCCCCATAGTCGCGAGCCAGGGAGGGAACGGCGGCGCGCAGTCCCTCGCCGTAGTGATGAGAGGTCTCGTCATGCGGGAGATATCGAAGAGCGATTTCCCGAAGCTCCTCTGGAAGGAGCTTAAGCTCGGGCTCATAAACGGGATCATCACGGGGATCATCACGGCGCTGATAGCGTACATATGGCAGGGGGACGCCATGCTCGGGATAGTAGTGGGGCTTGCGATGATCATAAGCCTCCTTATCGCGGGCCTATCGGGCGCGATAATTCCGCTCGGTCTAAAGTCCCTCGGGCTCGACCCGGCGCAGTCCTCGATGATAATACTCACAACCGTGACGGATATACTCGGGCTTGCGGCATTGCTTGGTTTAGCTACAATCTTATTCGGGTTGAGTCTATAGGCGGGACAGGACCGGATGGCAAAGGAACAGGTAAAACTGCTGATCGGAAGAAAGGAAAAGGTTGATTTCCCCAAGCTCAAGCTCTACGGCATTAACGCCAAGATAGACACCGGGGCGTATACCTCCGCGATACACTGCGACAGCATCAGGGCCGTGAGAAAAGGCGGCGAGAGGTTCGTAAGGTTCAGGCTGCTCGACCCCTCCCACCCCGCTTACGACGGGAGGGAGATAAGGAAGCCGCTCCTCGGAAGGAAGAAGGTCAAGAGCTCCTTCGGCCAGACCGAATTCAGGTACATCATAAAAACGCTCGTAGAGATCTTCGGGAGGAGCTACGAGATAGAGCTCTCGCTCTGTGACAGGTCCAGTATGGAGCACCCGATACTGCTCGGCCGGAAATTCATACAGGACAAGTTCGTGGTGGACGTTTCGAAGTTCGACATGTCGAGGAAGAAAAAGGCTATCGAGGTCAAAGCGAACGGGGCGTCGCGCCGGCGGGGACAGACGGGCGTTTAGGGATTTCCGCGGAGTAAGGAAGTATAATCCGTTCTTGTTTCGACAAGCTCCCGTCTACGCTAATGCTTCGCCGGGCAAGCAGGACGAACGGGTTTTATGAATCCATATTTGAAAGGTGACACCCCCACCCGAACCACATGCTCGACAAATCGGAGAGCATGGTCACAGTTACCCAAGTGGCTAAAGGGTCAGGGCGTCCTACTTCTCGCTTGCTCGAAGCAGTTCCCCCTCAAGGGGGAGGGAAATAATCTGAAGAGCGAACGGGATTTGTTTCGTTGCTGGGTTAAGTGGAAAAGGAAGGGTAGGATCGTATATGAGCACACATTGTGTGCCGCAAGCAAACGGGCGTTATGTAAGTGCGGAGAATTCCCCCCTAATCGGAGGTGTTGGAAGGAATCGTACACGAGCACAGGTTCTGTGCTAGCCTATCAAGTCGATTGCCTGATTCATGAGCGCTTCGGGGAACCTCGCGACCCTGCCGTCGACGAACTGGACCCTGTAGGACTTCCCGTGGGGCAGGTCGAAAAACTCGACGATCGTCCCCTTCAGCCCCTGCTCGAACCTGTCCTTCTTCCCCTCGATAGGCTGATTCAGAACCACGGTGGAACCTTTCTTGAACATCCCGCACCTCTTTGCGAAAATATGTAACGAAAGAGAAAATATACAAATCCCGCACGGTTTTGCAAATTTAGGGTGTGTGGGTTTATCCCAGGACATCTGACAGATCCGTCACTTTGTAAAAATCTCCATGATTCTCAATTAATAAGCGGTAACAGCTCAGTTGCATTGTAAATTGCAAAGTGTTAGAATTCCTTCGATTTTTTGTACGAGCTTTGCAAACTAATTAAAGGAGGATGGATAATGAAAGGTTTAATCTTACTTACATTATTATCAGTAATATTCGTATCGGATTATGCCATGGCGCAGGGCTGCCCGTGCGACACCCTGGAATTGTCAAATGGGACAACAGGCAATGATATCGTTGAGCTCCTCTGCCCCGGCGGAGAATTGGGCGATGACACTAAATTCTCCCTAGATGAAATTTTTGTTGAAGTTAATTCAGCAAGTGAGGGTTATGATGTGGCAAGCTTTCCCGGAGATGCAACTTGTGTAATCGGTCAGGAAGGGACATTGCAGGTAGGGGCGAAGCTTGATGACCAAGAAGCTCTAATTTGCAGGAACAGCCTGATAGAAAGATGCGGCCTGAACATCAATCCTATCCCTACGCTCTCTCAGTGGGGCATGATTGCGATGGCGGGTGTTTTGGGAGTAATCGGATTGATAGTCGCCGCCCGCAGAAGGAAAGCGGCGGCTTAAAAACAAAGGACTTATGCTTTGATAATAATATAAGGAAAAGGGGGCTCCGGCTCCCTTTTTTGTTTTTAATCCCTCCCCACTCAAGTGACAAGTGACAGACATGCAGGGGTACAAACTCCGTACATCCGCCAGATCCGTCACTTGGTAAAAATCTCCATGATTCCCGATTAACAAGCGGTAACAGCTCAGTTGCATTGTTAACCGCAAAGTGTTAGAATTCTTCTGATTTTCGTATTTGCTTTGCACACTGATTAAAGGAGGATGGATAATGAAATGTTTTAAACTGCTTATATTACTTTCAGTTCTATTTGTTTCCGATTATGCTTTTGCACAACTCTGCCCGTGCGACACCCTGGAATTGTCAAACGGAACCACAGGCAACGATATCGTTGAGCTCCTCTGTCCCGGTGGGGAACCCGGTGAAGGCAACAGGATTGTATATCAGCCTGGCTTAGTTGTGATTGGGAATGCTGATATGGGTTATTTAGTGGAAAGCTTCCCTGAAGGCGGGGTTTGTGAAATCGGTCAAGAAGGCGGAGGCGAGGACGGGTTTAAGCTTAATCCCCAAGAAGCTCTAATTTGCAGGAACAGTCTGATCGAAAGATGCGGCCTGAACATCAATCCCATCCCTACGCTCTCCCAGTGGGGCATGATTGCGATGGCGGGTGTTTTGGGAGTAATAGGATTGATAGTCGCCGCGCGCAGAAGAAAAGCGGCAGTATAAACCAAGCTTAAAAATAACGTATGAAAAAGGGAGCTCCGGCTCCCTTTTCTGTTTTTAATCCCCCCTCCCCTCCTCAAGTGACAAGTGACTAACATGCGGGGGTATATACCCCGGACATCTGTCACATCATTTAATCCCTCTCCCATGAGCACTTTACATCGATTCACGAAAAGTTATATAATGTGATGGCGGAGGTGACACCGATGGCAGAGTTCCTCGATAAGCTCAAGGTCAGAATAGACAAGGGCCTGACTACGGTCAACACGAAATCCAAGGAAATTATAGAGAGGCAGAAGATAAGGCTCCATCTGTCCGAGATCGAAGCGGAGAGGAAGATAGTATTTCAGGAGTTGGGAAAGCTCGTCTACAGGCAGTATCAGCTTTCAGGGTGGGAGCCCGAATTCACCATCGGGCAGGCCTCTGTCACGGCCGGCTCGTCAGGCCTCGACAGGTGGGAGGAGTCCGTCCTAGACGTGCTCGGCAGGATATCCGGCGGCGAGCTGCCCGGCATCCTCTTCGAGGATACAGCCAAACAGTTCAAGGTCACCGCGAAGACCCTCTGCGAAGAGGTCGAGAAACACCTCCCCGATTCGGAGAAAAAGGGCCAGAACCTCCAGTGGCTCGGGCGAGTGCTCGGGAAATTCAAGCTCGCCGCGAAGAAGGTCTCGAAGAGAATCGACGGCGAACGGGAGACCGTCTACGTGTTCGACAAGCAAAAGACCCGCTCGGTCCTTGAAGGCCTTAAGTCGGCGGGCGCAAGCGGTGTGAAGCCTGAAAAGACTGGTAAAGACGCAGGCGGCGCGCCCGAAAAGGACCCCGTACTCGCCGCGTGCGCGAAGCTCGCGGATATCGATTCAAAGATTGAAAAGCTCAAGAAAGAGATGAAGAAAATCGGAGAAAAGATTTAAGTGTAAGCCTTTTTTAACGAATCCGCTCAGAGGGTCTTTCCGACGACCCTCTCTATCTCGCCCTTGGGCACGGCGCCTATAATTTGCTCGACGGCCTGCCCCCCCTTGAAAACGATGAGCGTGGGGATGCTTCTGATTCCGAATTTCATCGTGGTCTGCTGGTTTTCGTCGACGTTGAGCTTCCCGACCTTGATCTTCCCCTGATAGGAAGAGGAAATCTCCTCCACGGCCGGCGCTATCGCCCGGCAGGGTCCGCACCAGGGGGCCCAGAAATCCACCAGTACCGGGACGTCGCTCTTCAAGACCTCGGCATCGAAGTTAGAATCGCTCAATACGATTATTCCGTTGGCAGCCATTAAAATCTCCTTTTGTGTAAACTGAAAATTAGTATAGCAGAAATCCCGGCCATGTCACATCCTAGGGCTGTTCGACCACGGGCGCACCGTCACCAGGTCCGAACTCCTCTATGCGGACGTCGTTTTTCTCTAGGATCGAGCCTTTGGCGTATTCGAGCTCGGCCAAGGCTATGTTGTAGCTCGTTACGGCCGTTATTTCCCTCGTGCCGGCGTCTATCAGGTCCCTCTGTGCTTCGAGCACCTCGCGCGTCGTGCCTATTCCCACGTTGAGCCTCTCCTGCTCGTTCCGCACCACCTCTTCGGCGAGGTCTATCGACACCCTGGCGGCCTCGATCGCCCTGAGGCTGTTTTCTATCTGCCTTATAGCGCTCCTGACGTCGAGGGCGACGTCGTCTTTCGTCCGGCTCAAGACTATCGAGCTCCTGTCGAGCTCCGCCGTCGCCTTTATGTAATTCCCCCGCGCGGTCCTGTTGAAGAGCGGGAAGCTGAATACGCCGAGCACCTGCCACGTGGCGAAGTCCCCGTTCCAAAGCTGACTGAACGCGTCCCCCGGGCTGTCGAACTGGGGAGGGATGGGCTCGGGCTCCTCGTCGAAGCTGAGCCTGTCGGGGTTCTCGTCACCGCCCAGGCCCTGGAGCTGGAGGCTCCCCTCGACAGCGAGCCTCGGGAGCTTCTGGTTCGAATAGTAGTTCTTGAGCGTCTTCTTGTTCTCTATGTCGAGCTCCACCTGCTCTATCTCCGGGCGCTCTTCGTACGCCTGGGCGAGCGAGTCTTCCTCGCTGAACGTGTAGACCTGGGTGGTGGGCTCGTCCACGGCGGCTATCGTCCGGGAGAGGTCCATGGCAAGTACGTTTTTGAGGTTGTCATGCGCGGCCTGGAGGTCGTTCTCGGCACGGATGACGATTACCTCCCTCGCCGCGACCTCGGACTCCGCCTGCGTAACCGCGACGGGCGGCAGGACTCCGACGTCCACCTGTATCTGGTTACGGTTCCTGAGGTCTATGGCGAGCTCGAGCGCAGTACGTTCGAGCTCGAGGTTCTTCCTCGCGGCGACGACGAGCCAGTACCGCCTCTCGACTTCGAGCAGCACTTCGGAAATCCTTTTTTCGAGTTCCTTTTCGGATATCACGCTCGTCCGCTTAGCCGTAATAATGAAAGTCCTGTTCACGTCCACGCCGAAATTCCTGAGCAGCTCCTGCCCCAGGCTGAAGCCCACGCTGTTAAACCAGCTCGGGCTCAGGTCTTCGAGAGGGTTGTTCGTGTCGGTCCACGTCGTAGAGAAGTCGATAAGGTTGTAAAAAGTTCCGGTCGGCAGGAGTCCTTCCACATTTGCTTCGGCGTTGAACTGCTTCTGCGATATAGTGCCTGTGGGCACGAAAGTGCTGAGAGTGGGCGTATCGCCGTCGTTATAGAACGAAACCATATTGAAGAGGGGGTCGAACACGCCTTGCTGTGTCTTGATCTCCCCTTCCGAGACCTCCACGTTCTTCTCCTCTATCTGAATGTCCCTGTTGTTCTCGAGCGCAAGCCTGACGGCGTCCTTGAGAGTGAGGTCGAGCGCGCCTC
>DATIET010000288.1:0-2778 GCA_035455615.1 Thermodesulfobacteriota bacterium | reverse complement strand
AGTGATCTGTCATTCCCGTGAGTCAAAATAGTGCTGTCGGGGATCTACCTTATTGCTCTGATCAATCAGAAATGCCTTTCCCCCGACATTACAGAATTTTACGGCGGGTGAGCACCCGCGGGCATACGATCTCAAAAGCCTCCTTGCTTGTCATTCCCGAAAGCCTTTATCGGGAATCTAATCTTTTCTCTTCCCCGACATTACAGAATTTGCGTTAAGAAAATCGCGTGTTTAAGCGTGAAAATCTTTCAGCTTTCTAATTGAAAGATTTTAGCTTCAACACAAAGATTTTTAGTAAATTATGTAGTCGGATGATTTTTGCTTCTTTGTATCCAGACAAAGAAGAAAATAATATTGTCGTTGTCCTTTCATAAATCACATTACGTGTGTTCATCAAGGAAAAGAAGAGAAAGAAGTTGCCTTTTCCTTGGTCCTTACAATGAAGCAAAGACCTCCCGCAATCCTCAAATCCATCGTCTCGCAACCAACTCCAGCGGCCCACCTTTGTCCTCTCACACCGCTATCTCATACCCCCCAATCTCCTTGCCCCTTTAACAAACTTAAAGTGACTCCTCACCGCCCGCGGGACTCTCCCTAAAGTAACACGGTAACTGTTCAAGTGCCGTCTCAAATAATTTATATGAACTATTATATATATACGGGAGAGTCGCTTAGCTATTATATTTGATATATACTTTATATCACCTCATTCCGTTTCTACGCAGCCTCATAAACCTGACGTAACATTCCGCCCGCTCTCCTAGAATTTTCTTTAGCACGGAATAACCGAGATTTTTTCCGTACCCGGGCCGCCGGCAAATACTTCGGAAACGCGCCCCGGCTCCGTATCCGTGAGCGGCGTCGATATTCCCGCCGAGGATATCATCCGTAATTCCGCCCGGATTCCGTTTTAGTTGTTAACAGGGCGAGCACTCCGGCAGGGCAAATCGGCACATAGGTTCAAAGGATTTATATAGCTATCGCTAGTGATTATTAAATAATTATCAGATTTAACCGGAAATTTTCATAATTCATCAGAATGCCCCTTGACACTAAAGGGCAATAACGCTAATAATATTTATAATATTTTGAATCCGGTATTTAAACAGGCTTGCCGGCCTGTGATTTACAGAATTACACAATAGCGGTAGCATCTTATATTTAATGATTGTGGCGCATTCCTTAAAGCGCGAAACGCAAATTAGTTATATGTGAAGGCATTCATCCAAATTTTAGGCGGGTAGAAATAGAGATTAAATAGGAAAGAATAGAAAATTCGATTGATAGCGATAAAGAGAGGGATCGCGCATCACGAATTAACCAAAGAAGGTGGATATTCAATACACCCGGCAGGCGCTTACCGTCTCCCATTCATTCTTTCAACTCAGGTGCCGGACAAAAGCTCGATCCAGCCGTTGCTTCTGCGGCCGAATCATCAATCGAAAGAATAATCATTAACCCTAAACTCCGAAAAAGCATTACCGCGCTCCGTCTCCCTCTACCGCCAGAATGGGGGGGACGGGGTGCCTTTTATTTTCATATCGTCCCGTTATTCATTTTTCCTCCCCCCTTCACAACCCCCCCTTTCTTCAGATAGAATAGCAGAATAGCCAAGATGTGTCTGGGGTGAACATATGATATTGCTGACTGGCGCTACGGGCACGACCGGACGTAGAGTCGCCAGGCGTTTAACCAAGTGGGGTTACAGATTCAGCGCGCTTGTAAGAGACCCCGATAAAACCTCGGGTCTCAAGTCCTCCAAAGTCGAGCTCATCAAGGGAGATTTGAGAAAACCCGATTCTCTCAGGAGAGCGATGGAGGGCATCGAACACGCGTTCCTCCTCCCGCCCAACAGCGAGAACCAGTTCCGGCTCGAGAGGAATTTCATCGATGCCGCCAGGGAATCGGGCGTGAAGTATCTCGTCAAGTACTCCGCCATAGGCGCCGACCCGGACTCCCCTTCCCGCCTTCTCAAGTGGCACGGCGAGGCGGAAAAATACCTCGAACAGTCAGGCATCAGGTATTCGATAGTCCGGCCTAATATATTCATGCAGAATTTCACGAACCTCTACGCGGGACGCATAAGGGAGGAAAAGGAGTTCAGGCTGCCCTTCGGAGACGCCCGTTGCGGCTGGGTCGACGTGCGTGACATCGGCAGGCTCATAGCCAGGATACTGACGGAGAACGGACACAAGAATAGTATTCTGACCGTTACCGGCCCGGAATCTCTCGGCTGCAACGACATAGCGGAAATACTTTCGCAAGCCGTCGGCAAGAAGATCGAATACGCGGACGTGAAACCGAAGGAATTTAAAAGAGAGATGATAGAATCGGGCGTGCCCGAAATTATGGCCGAAGCCGTAACAGAGCTTTACAAGCTCGTGAGCGACGGCCTCTGCGACATCGTCACCGACACATTCTACTCATTCACTGAGAAGCAGCCCCGCACCTTCGATGAATTCGTCGACGACAACCTCCCCCTCTTCCTCAAGAAAAAACCCAAGTCGAAAAAATAATTTAAGACTTTTGTCATTCCGCACCTCTATGGCAAAACCAGGAACGAAGCCCAACCCGTTCGTCCTGCTTGCGGCACGTCGCCCGTAGGCTATGAGCCGTAGGGTGATCCGGCGTAGCTTTCTCGTCGGTCGGAGCTTCTGCGGAGTCCGAAGCGAAGACGGAAGCTCGTCGAAGGATCGAACGCCGCTAAAGTATTTCCCTCCCCCTTCATAAGGGGGAGGGTTAAGGGTGGGGGTTTTACCTTACACTCCAATCAATCCA